>NZ_KB906856.1:0-147264 GCF_000381685.1 Nocardiopsis sp. CNS-639 | reverse complement strand
ACCCGGATCCCTCCCCACCAGGGACGACCGGTGATCGGGTGGCCGGTTCGGCTAAACCGCTGCTGATACCCCTCTGACCAGGGACGACCGGTGATGGGGTGGTCGCTTCGGCTAGACCGCTGCTAGTACCCCTGGGATGACCGGTGAGCGAGTGACCGCGGGAGGCCCCCGCGGACGAGAGAACAAGAGGACAGGCGTGACCACACCGCTGGTGATCGACACCGACACCGCGCAGGACGACTGCGTGGCCCTCCTCATCGGGCTGCTGGACCCTGAGGCGGACCTGCGGGCCATCACCATGGTCGCGGGGAACGTCGGCTTCGACCAGCAGGTGCGCAACGCCTTCCTGACCCTCAGCGTGGCCGGTCGCCTGGGCGAGGTGCCGGTGTACCTGGGCTGCCGCCGTCCGCTCGTGCGCCCGTGGGTGAGCGCGGAGAACGTGCACGGCGACGGGTCTGGGGGCCTGTCCATGGACGTCTCCGGGTTGGAGACCGAGCGCGAGCACGCGGCGGACGCCCTGGTCCGGCTGGCCGCGGAGAACCCCGGCGAGCTGTCGATCGTGGCGATCGGACCGCTGACCAACATCGCGATGGCGGCCGCCAAGGACCCCGACTTCGCCCGCAACGTCGGCGCCCTCTACGTCATGGGCGGGTCCAACAACGGCCGCGGGAACATCACCGCCGCCGCGGAGTTCAACTTCTACGTGGACCCGGAGTCGGCCAAGGCCGTGTTCGCGGCGGGCTTCGAGATCACCGTGGTCCCCTGGGACCCGCTGACGCTGCGCCAGGCGGTGTTCGACCAGGAGCGGCTGGACGCCCTCGCCGCCCTCGGCACGCCGCTGTCGGACTTCTTCGGGCGCGTGTGCGCGGCGACGCTGGAGTTCGACCGCAGCGTGGGCATCGACGGCACCACCCACCCCGACTCCCTGACCG
This sequence comes from Nocardiopsis sp. CNS-639, assembly GCF_000381685.1. Taxonomy (NCBI): domain Bacteria; kingdom Bacillati; phylum Actinomycetota; class Actinomycetes; order Streptosporangiales; family Nocardiopsidaceae; genus Nocardiopsis; species Nocardiopsis sp. CNS-639. Next base: position 146,332 of record NZ_KB906856.1, on the reverse strand, counting down.
CCGCGGTGCTGCTCCACCCGGAGCTGGTGCGCCGCTCCGCGCGCTACCACGTGGACGTGGAGACCGCCGGGGAGCTGACCCGCGGCTACTCGGCCATGTCCTGGGGCGTGCACGGGCTGGAGGCGAACGCGACGGTGATCGAGGAGATCGACGCCGACGGGTTCTTCGACCACCTCGCCGGGCTGCTGTCCCGGCGCACCGTCCCGAACCGGACCGTCACCGGCCTGTAGCTTCCGACCTCCGGCTGCCCGGCACCTGACGGACACCTTCTCCATGCCATGTGCCACGGATCCATAACATCCGCACGAACGCGGAACACCGCACCACCACGCTCATAGCATCGAACTGGAGCCGGAAGTCGAGCTATGGCTGGAGGCGCTGTCTGACGAGGAATGGGCGCAGGCCATGTTCCACCTGGACCTCCTTGAGTCCCGCGGAGTCGGCTTGGGGTTCCCCTACACGAGCCAACTGGACGGCAAACTGCGGGAACTGCGCTTCTACTGCGGTGGGCAGCGGGTGCGCGTCACCTACTACATCGCGGGCGAGCGACGCATCATCATGCTGACCGTGTTCCGCAAGACCCGGGCGCGCGAGTCAGCCGAGGTCAGGCGGGCGACGAGGGCCATGAACGAGTGTCTGCGCGCCGGTCACACCGTCGACGGCGAGGAGGAATGATGAGTACCTCACCGAGAAGGACCCTGTCCGAACTGAAGTCGTCCGAGCGCTTCGACCGGCCCGGAGTCCGAGAGGCCTACGAACTCACCCGGCTGCGTTTCGAACTGGCTGAGACCGTCCGGCTGCGGCGGGAGCAGCTCGGCTGGTCCCAAGCCGAACTCGGGCGCCGGGCGGGCATGCCCCAGTCCAGCATCGCCCGTTTCGAGCACGGTGGCACGGAGCCGACACTGCCCACACTGGAGCGCATCGCCGAAGCCCTGGGGCTGGTTCTGCGGGTACGGATGGAAACCCCTACGGAACAGGAACCCGACTCCAGCGCCGCGTAGATCGTTCACACCACCGGGCACCGTCCCGAACCGGACCGTCACCGGCCTGTGAACCCGTCCCCTCGGCCCCGGCCGGGACGAGGGGTGCGCGCGGCAGGGCGACGGGACGCTCCAGCGGCCCCTGGGGGCTTCGGCGTGCGAGGGGGCACGCCCGCCCGCCTCCGGCCCCCACAGGGCGGTCCGGGGAGCCTCAGCCGTTCTTGACGACGATGGTCTCCACCGTGTTCGCGACGTGCTCGAACGCGTCCGCGGCGGTCTCCAGCTCCTCGATGACGTCCTTGAGCTTGAGGACCGTCAGGGCGTCGTACTCCCCGCTGAAGAGGCGGGCCAGGAGCTTGCGGTAGATGCGGTCGGCCTGGTTCTCCAGCTGGTTGATCTCGATCCAGTACCGGGTCAGGTCCTCCAGCGTGCGCAGGCGGGGCATCGCCTCGGCGGTCAGCTCGGCGGCGCGCTCCAGCACCTCGATCTGGTCGATGATCCCCTTGGGGAGGCGCTCCAGGCCGTACAGGCCGATGAGGTCGACGGCGGCCTCCATGGAATCCATCACGTCGTCCAGGTTCGAGGCCAGACGGTAGATGTCCTCCCGGTGGATGGGTGTCCCCGAGCTCTTGTTGAGGCGTCGCATGATCGCGTGGGTGGCGTCGTCACCCGCGTGCTCGCAAGCGCGCATCTTCTCGGTGATGGCCTCGCGGTCGGCGCCGTCACTCATCAGCTCCACCAGCAGGCGAGCCGCGATGACCAGGTTGTTCGCCGAGTCGGTGAACATCTCGTAGTAACTGTCATCACGCGGGCGCAAGCGCAGGCGCACGTCGTTCTCCCGATGGTGCGGTGGTGTTCCTTGGTGGATGTTAAGCGCGTCGGCCAGTTGGTCCGGCGCGGCCGGGCTGGGCGGCGCCGGTCCGGCGCCGAGGGGTTGGGCTGGCACGGACTTAGTCACCGCTTATTCATCTGGTGGTGCCGCCGCGTGGAACACCCTGGGGGTGCGGGGTCCATCGCAATCCTCCCAATCTCGACAACACCGGGACGGTTCGGGACGCTACCGTGTCCCGCTCCCGCTGGCCAGCGTCGCGCTGAGACAGGAATCACCCAATCGAGCGGAGACCGGTGGACAGTTCCACCGGGGTTCTTCGATGTCCACCTTCGGTCTATTTGGCCGCAATAACAAGTACCCCCTCCGTTCAACGAGCCGATCACCCGGCCACGCCGCGGTTCGGGCCCGTAGGCTCACCTCCATGCCTTCCGCCCTGAGCGCGAGCGCCGTGCGGCGCCTCCGCGCGTCCCTGGACGAACAGCTCTCCGAACTGGGAGAGGCCCCCTTCGAGGGGAACGACGAGGCCGCCGTGGCCGCCTGCGCCGAGGCCGTGCTGCGCGCCGGGGAACCCCTGCGCGCGGCCCTCAAGGCCGCGGTGCGGGGCACCCTGGCGGTGCTCGCGGACCGTGCTCCCGGTCACAGCCTGGAGGTGCGCGTGCCGCCGTACGGCGCCGTGCAGGCCGTCGAGGGGCCCCGCCACACCCGCGGCACACCGCCGGGCGTCGTCGAGACCGACCCTCTCACCTGGCTGCGCGTGGCCACCGGCCGCACCCCCTGGGAACAGGCGGTGTCGGAGCACCTGGTGCGGGCCAGCGGCGTGCGCTCCGACCTGTCCGGACACCTGCCCCTGTGGCCGGTACCTCCCCCGGGTGGTGCCCGGCCGACGGCCAGGCACTAAGCTGTGGGTGTGTCGTACTCCGACGGCCGGCTCACCATGGATCTCGATCCGCTCGAACGCGGCCCGCAGGACGCCTGCGGTGTCTTCGGGGTCTGGGCGCCCGGCGAAGAAGTCAGCAAGCTCACCTACTTCGGCCTCTACGCTCTGCAACACCGCGGTCAGGAGTCCGCGGGCATAGCGTTGAGCGACGGGGAACGGATCGTCGTCTACAAGGACATGGGACTCGTCTCCCAGGTCTTCAACGAGGCGACCCTGGACTCCCTGCGCGGCCACCTCGCGATCGGCCACTGCCGCTACTCCACCACCGGATCGCCGGTGTGGGAGAACGCACAGCCGACCTTCTACACGGCGCGCGAGGGGGGTCTGGCGCTCGGCCACAACGGCAACCTGATCAACACCCCGGAACTGGCGGCGATGCTGCCCGACACGCGCCGGGGGGCCACCACCGACACCGAGGTCCTCACCAACCTGCTGGCCGAGCGGGCCAGGAGCGGCAGTTCCGTGGAGGACGCCGCCCTCGAACTGCTCCCGCAGGTCAGGGGCGCCTTCTCCCTGGTGTTCATGGACGAGGGCACCCTGTACGCGGCGCGCGATCCCCAGGGCATCCGCCCGTTCGTGCTGGGCCGCCTGGGCGAGACCTCCGGCGCGGGCGGCTGGGTGGTCGCCAGCGAGACCGCCGCCCTGGACATCGTGGGCGCCAAGGTCGTGCGCGAGATCGAACCGGGCGAGCTCCTCACCATCGACGAGCGCGGGGTCCGTTCGCGGCGCTTCGCGCCCGCCCGCCGCAAGGGCTGCCTGTTCGAGTACGTCTACCTGGCCCGCCCCGACACCACCATCGCGGGCCGCAACGTCAACTCCACCCGTGTGGAGGTGGGCCGCCGCCTGGCCAAGGAGCACCCGGTGGAGGCCGACCTGGTCATCCCGGTGCCCGAGTCCGGCACGCCCGCCGCGGTCGGCTACGCCGAGGCCAGCGGCATCCCCTTCGCCCAGGGCCTGGTGAAGAACTCCTACGTGGGGCGCACCTTCATCCAGCCCAGCCAGACCCTGCGCCAGCTGGGCATCCGGCTCAAGCTCAACCCGCTGCGCGACGTCATCGAGGGCCGCCGCCTGGTGGTCGTGGACGACTCCATCGTGCGCGGCAACACCCAGCGGGCCCTGGTGCGGATGCTGCGCGACGCGGGCGCCGCCGAGGTCCACGTGCGCATCTCCAGCCCGCCCGTGCTGTGGCCCTGCTACTACGGCATCGACTTCGCCACGCGCGCCGAGCTCATCGCGGCGAACATGTCCGTGGACGAGATCGCCGCCTCGGTCAACGCCGACTCCCTGGCCTACGTGGACCTCGACGAGCTCATCGCCGCGTCGGAGGTGCCCAAGGACAACCTGTGCCGGGCCTGTTTCGACGGCGTGTACCCGATCGAGGTGCGCGACGACGCCCGGGGCAAGTACCTGCTGGAGAAGTCCTGCGGCACGCCCGAGGGATCGACGCTGGCCACCAGCGACAAGTAGTCCGCCGCCGGGCCCGCACGGGCCCGCGCGGCGGCTCCGCCGTGCCCTGGGAGGGGAGGCGGGGACCGCACCACCAAGCGACACAGCACGAGGAGAACTGGCGTGGCAGCCGAAAGCACGGGGACGTCGGGCGCGTACGCGGCCGCCGGGGTGGACATCGCCGCCGGCGAGCGCGCCGTCGACCTGATGAAGCGCCACGTGGCGCGCACCCGCAGGCCCGAGCAGGTGACCGACGCCAGCGGCTTCGCGGGCCTGTTCCGGCTCGACACGAACAAGTACAAGGACCCGGTCCTGGCGACCTCCACCGACGGCGTGGGCACCAAGGTGATGCTCGCCCAGCAGATGGACCGGCACGACACGATCGGCATCGACCTGGTGGCGATGGTCGTCGACGACCTCGTGGTCAGCGGCGCCGAGCCCCTGTTCATGACCGACTACGTCGCCTGCGGCGCGGTGGTGCCCGAGCGCATCGCCGAGATCGTCGGCGGCATCGCCGAGGGCTGCCACCAGGCGGGCTGCGCGCTGGTCGGCGGTGAGACCGCCGAGCACCCGGGCGCCATGGAGCCGGACGAGTACGACCTGGCCGGTGCGGGCACCGGCGTGGTGGAGGGCGACGCGATCCTGGGCCAGGACCGGGTCCGCGAGGGCGACGCCGTCATCGCGATGGGCTCCTCGGGCCCGCACTCCAACGGCTACTCGCTCGTCCGCAGCATCGTGGACCGGGCGGACCTGGACCTGTTCGCGCACGTCCCCGAGCTGGACGGGGTGCTGGGCGAGGTGCTGCTCACCCCGACCCGGGTGTACGCCAAGGACTGCGTGGCGCTGACCGCGGCCGTGGAGGTGCACGCCTACGCGCACATCACCGGCGGCGGGCTGGCGGCCAACCTGGCGCGCTCACTGCCCGACCACCTGGACGCGGAGCTGGACCGCTCCACCTGGGCGCCCGCCCCCGTGTTCGGCTACCTGGCCGACAAGGGGGGCGTGGGCCGGGAGGACATGGAGGCCACGTTCAACATGGGTGTGGGCATGGCGGCGATCGTCGCGGCGGACGACGCCGAACGCGCCCTGCGGGTACTGTCCGACCGCGGCGTCCCGGCCTGGCGGCTGGGCACGGTGACGGCCGGTTCGGGACGGGCCGTCCTGACCGGCGAGTACCGCGGCGCGTGAGGAGCGGACGCGAACATAGCCGGTGCGAACCACCGCAGTGGTTCGCACCGGCTATATCCACCTGTCCGCTACGGCTCCCGGGAGCGGGAGCCGTGACCGCCACAGGTCAGCGGTTGTTGTCCGAGCGACCTGAAGGTCTCGGTCTGCCGGGTACCAGTCCTACCGGGTACCGGTCCTGCTGGATACCGGTGCTGCCGGGTACTCCGGGTACTACTTGTCCGAGTCCGAGTACTTGTCGGCAAGATCCGCGTAGCGGTCGACCAGGTCGTCGTGAGAATCCGCGTAGGAATCATCCGGACCCGACGGCCCGGAGGGAGACCCCTCGTCCTCAGCGACACCCAGCTCCGACCGCAGCCGCTCAAGGTCGGTCCCGCCGGAGCTGTACTTGAGCTTCCGGGCGACCTTCTGCTGCTTGGCCTTGGCTCGGCCGCGCCCCATTGGCTCGACCCCCTCAACGATTGGGTTCCGACGAACCCCAGATCACTTACAAACCCGCACTATCGGGCTGACGGCCGTCAAACGCGACTGACGACAGGCGCCAGCTTACGTACACACACAACCGTACCTGGTCGGCCCCCGTCGTGCCTACGCCACCCGGGTGTGACGGATGTGGTGAGCGCACGTAACGGCGGCCGCACAGGCTACCCGTGGTGAGTGCCACAGACAACGATATGTGCCACGATGCGTTCGTGCTGCCCTACACCGCCTATCTCCGCGTCTACCAGCCGATCAACGCCTTCTCTCCGTACGAGCGCGGTTACTGGGAGGAGTACGCCGCCTCCCCCGACCGGCCCCGGCGGATCAACGCGCTGGCGGCGGAGCACGCCGAGAGCCTGAGCCGCCTGGTGGCCACGCCCCCGGTGGTGGCGCCGGCGGAGGAGAGCCGCAACGCCTACCTGCGGCGGGTGAACGAGCGGCTGTACGTCTGCCCCTGGCAGACCCGGCTGCGCTCGTGGCGGGCCTTCACGGAGTTCACCAGCACGATGCCGGTGGGGGTGAGCACGGCGTTCGTGCCCGTGGACGAGGCGGAGCGGGCGGAGGAGGAGTACCGCGAGTGGCGGGACTCGGGCGCTCTGGTGCGGCCGGGGATCCTGTCGAGCAACTGGACCGTGCCGATCCCCTGGTTCGTGCCCTTCGAGGCCCAGGAGCGGTGCCTGGTGCTGTCGGCGAACTCCACCCGGACCCTGCTGTACCTGACGCGGACCTCGCTGGCCCTGAGGCGGCTGGAGCAGACGGCGGCGGTGCTGCGCGAGCACATCGGCGAGCACGCGGTGTCGGCCGCCACCGAGCAGCTGACGGACTGGCTGACGCTGACCGCGCACCCGGACTCGCTGCTGGAGCTGGACTACGGCGGGCTGCCGCACCTCCTCAGCGACGACCACCTCGGCGAGGACCACTCGGTGGCGGAGGTCGCCGGGGCGATCGAGGCCCTGGCGACGGGGGACGGCCGGCGCGTGGTGGAGCTGCGCGAGAGGCTCACGCGGCGCTGGAGGTCGGTACGCGCACTGGAGCACGCCAACTGAGGGTTACGGTGTCACCACGTTTTCGTGGACACCCATCGCCTTCTGTCGTCATCCGAAAGGGCGTACACGTGCGCGCCACGCCGGTTACCAACCTGGTACACCAGGTTTCTCTCTCTTCCTCCGCCGTCTTTTCGCACGTGACAAGGGTGCGAGCCCGGACGTCGCCCGCGCACGACATCAAGAGTCGTGAAACTGGGCATAACGCCCGATAGGGATCGGCGTAGACTGTAGCCAAACGATCACAGAGCGCACCCTCAGTAACCAGGAAACCCTTGTCACGCGGGGAATCCGCGCGACCCGACCGCCAGCCGAAGCACACGGCACCCCTCCCACGCCGGTCCGCCTCCTCCCCCCGCACGCGAACCGCCCACCGAGGGCCAAAGGCTCCACCACGCTCCACGGAGCCGGGTTTCGGTCAGGCAGCCGTAGCACTTCGGGCACTCCGCATCGAGAAAAACGAGGCCGGAGAACGAAGTTTTGACCGAATACGCCACATGCCACTAAACGTGTCGCTAGAATCACTTAGCGTGACGCGGCCACGGGCGGCTTTCTTTGGCCTCCCACGTGCAAAGTTGCTTGGAGTGGTCGTACAATCACCTCGGGTGATGCCAATATAGACCTAGAGGGAATATTGGACATCCGGGCCAAGTGCCAGGATTAAGGCTCAAGGATCGGCACACAGATCCAGGAGGAGAGGCCGTACACATGTCAACTCGCACGCCCGAGGCGGAGCCCCTGTTGACCCCCGCCGAGGTTGCCACCATGTTCCGTGTGGACCCCAAGACCGTGACACGCTGGGCGAAGGCGGGCAAGCTGACCTCGATCCGCACCTTGGGCGGACACCGCCGCTACCGCGAGACCGAAGTCCGCGCCCTGCTGGCCGGAATCCCCAGCCAGCGTACGGAGTGATCTCCCCTGTCTGCGCCGATTCCGGGGGGAACGGTCGGACGGGCTCCGGCCGCTGACAGCGGCTGACAAAGGTCGAGGGCGGGTCTTCCCACAGGAGGCCCGCCTTCCGCGTGTCCGGGCGCCGAGGGGCGGCGGGCCCGGGCGTTCCCACCGGACGGGCCCTCCGCCCGGGGCCGTGTCAGGACATCCAGCGAAGCCGGGCACGCGGTGAAGCCGGGCACGCGGGTGTCCGGGCACGCGGTGGAGCCGGGCGGCGGGTCCCGGAGGGCGCCGGCTAGAAGTCCTCGATCCGGTCGTCCATGGCGGTGGTGCGGTCGCGGGCCAGGAAGGTGGCGGCCGCGCCGCCGCCGACAGCCACCACCGCGGCGGTGATCAGCGCGGCGAGCGAGCTGCCCGTGGTCGCCAGGCGGTTGTCGTCCCCGGCGGCCTCCTCCGGCCGCGGCGACTCCTCCTCGGGGCCGCCCTTGTCGCCCGGGGAGGGCGGGGTGGTCGCGGCGTAGGTGGACCCGAGTGCCCACGCGTCGGCGAAGTCCACCGCGAAGCCCCTCTCCTGGCCGACCTCTCCGACCTGCACCCACACGGTCATCCAGCTTCGGCTCCCCCGCCCGTCCCAGTCCTCGTCCTGGTCCCGGAAGGTGGTCTCGTTGGCCTCGAAGCGGATGCGGACCGGCACCTCCAGGGCCACGTCCCCGTCCTCGTCGAAGACCTCCAGGACCTCCGCCACCACGGTCCCGTCGGCGTTCTTGCCCAGCGGCCCGGCGGAGACGCCGAACGCGGTCAGGTCGCCGTGCGCGAAGGTCGTCTCGGTCACGCCGTCGTACCCGGCGGTGGCCGTGGCGGTCACGTCCGCGAGGGTGAACTCCACGGCGTTGCCGTCGGTGGACACCGTCTCGGCGGCGGCCCCGTCGAGGAGGAGCACGTCCCCGGCCGCGCTCGGGGAGGAGCCGGAGGGACTGGGGGACGCGCCCTCCTGCGGTTCGTGCCGGGGGGCGTCGGAGGGCTCCTCGCTCGCCTGGGCCGCGTCCTGGTCCCCCGTGTCCGCGGGGGTGTCCCCGTCGTCCCCCGAGCCCCCGTTCGCGGTTCCCCCGTCGGCGGGGTCCCCGCCCGAGGGGGTTTCGTCGTCCGCTCCGCCACCCGTGTCGCCGCCCGTGCTGCCCGCGCCGTCCGTGCCGTCGCCGCCGGTGCCGTCCGGCGAGGGCTCGTCCCGGAAGGGGGTGCCCTCCGAGGAAGGTTCGGCCTCCGGGGAGGGGGACGGCGGCGCGGAGGGCTCGGGCAGGTCCACCTCCGGCGGCACGTCGATCAGCCCCTGGGCGGCGAGGTCGGCGACCTCCATCCGGAAGGAGGCGGTCCGCACGGTGGAGGCGGCGCGCGCGCTGTCGGCGTCGACCACGGTGTGGCTCTCGCCGTCGATCTCCAGGTAGGCGGCCATCGGCCCGAAGAGGTCCTCCGCCGCGGCGCTGCCCTCGGTCTCGCCGCCGAATCCGGTGGCGGTGGAGTAGCCGGTGACCACGTCGCCGTCGGCCACCCAGGCCTGTGCGTTGCCCCAGACGAGCTGGTCGGCGGCGGCGGGGAGCGCGGGCACGGCGCCCAGCACTCCGAGAGCGACGAACAGGACGCCGCCGCGGACGAGGCGGCGCGCGGTCAGCTTGGCGGGAGACACCACAACACTCCTGTTGTATGCGGGGGATGTCCGACCCTGGGGTCGGCCCGTGACCGCCGCGAACGGCGGACAGGGTTGCCCGGCCGGCCTGAAACGGCCGGTCGCGGTGTGCGGGGTGGATCGTGTCGGGGCCTTCCCACCCCGGGAAGGTGACTCTGTGTCGGGCGGTGTGTGCGGGCGCCCTACGGCGAGCCTAACCTCTGGATCACGAAACGGAAACCGTTCGCCGTGGGCCGATCGGCCGGTGCGCGGGCACCGACCACCGGTCAACGGAGGCCGCCGCCGCGAAGTTCCGGACGCCCCGGGAGGCAGCGGAAGCGGTGCCGGACGGAAGGCTCCGGACAACGGAAACGGCCCCGGGGAACGTGTCCCCGGGGCCGGGTCGGCTCAGCCGACGCCAAGCGCGTGCTCAGCCCTCGCTGGTCTCCGCGGCGGAGTCAGCGGTGTTCTTCTTGCGGCGCGCGAAGTACGCGGCCAGACCGCCACCGGCGGCGATCGCGGCACCGGCCGCGATCAGACCGGCGATCGGGCTGCCGGTCTGGGCCAGGGACTCGGCGTTCTCCAGCTTCTCCGGCTGCGGCTTCTTCTCGGTCTTGTCCTCCGGGTGGGTGGGCGCGGGCTTGTCGTCGCCGTCGTCACCACCGTTGTCGCCACCGCCGTCGCCGACATCGGCGGCACCGACGCTGGCGAGGCTCTCGGCCAGGTCCACGTAGTAGAAGGGGGCCTCGGCGCCGTCGACGGTGAAGGTCACCGCGAAGCCGGTGTAGGCGTCGTTCCAGGTGACGCCGTTCTCCTCGTCGGCGTACTCCTCGACGTACTCGTACGACTCCAGGTCGATCAGGACGGCGACCTGCTCACCGCTGTCGAGGGTGACGACCTCCGGGTAGGAGATGTCGGCGACGTCGGCGCTGTGGGAGACCTCGCCGTCCCAGCTCTGGGTGGTCGTGGTGGTCACACCCGACAGGGTGGCGTCGAGGACGATCTCGTCCGAGCCGCTGACCAGCTCGGTGCTCTCCTCGTCCAGGACCAGGGTCTCGGCCTCGGAGGCGGTGGCGGGGTCGGTCTCGGGGGCCGGGCTGGTCTCCGGCGCCTCCGGGGCGTCGGTCCCGCCGCCGGTACCCTCGTCGCCGCCGGTCTCGCCACCACCGGTGTTCTCGTCACCGCCGGTCTCACCGCCGTCGGCGCCCTCGCCGCCGGTACCGCCGTCCTCGGGCTGGCCGTCGTCGACGCCGGGCTCGGTCTCCTCGCCCTCAGGGGCCGGGGACTCCTCGGCCTCGGTCTCCTCGGTCTCCTCGGTCTCCTCCGTGACCTCGGACTCCTCGTCGAGGTTCTCCTCGACGATCTCCTCGACATCGGAGACGGTGAGCTGGACGCGGGCGGTGTCCACGGTGGCCGTGGCGGTGACGCCGTCACCGCCGACCGTGGCGCTGCTGGTGCCGGAGAAGGTCAGCCAGCTGCCGATGGAACCGGAGTAGCTGTTGGTGGTCGTGCCGTCGTAGCTGACGGCGACGCCCTCCCAGTTGCCGACGGAGGCGTAGGCCCAGCCGTAGTACTCGGTCTCGGCCGCGGCGGGGAGAGCCGTGGCGATGCTGAGCGCGCCGAGAGCGGCGAAAGCCGCTCCGCCCTGGAGAATGCGGCGCGCGGTAACGCGAGTGTTCTTCAAGTCAATCCTCTTCGGATCGGCCGCAGTCCGCACTGGTCAGACTGCTCTGGATACGCGCGCCACCGGCCGACCGTGGGGGGAGTCGTGGGAACACAGGGCGCGAACCAGGATCGGATGGGGGATGGCGGGAGCACACAGAAAGCTCACTGCCAGCGGAAACAGGAGGGCGCGGTCGCGACCACCGGACGGAGGGGGCGCGGGAACCGGGCCGTGGAGTACTTCCGATTTCCTAACCCAGACCTTACATCCCCACAAAGGACGAATTCCCCCGGAGCCCATCACGAAAAGATCACAGAGAAAGATATCCTTACTCTGAGCGACACCACAATTCTCTGTGGAAGTTTTTCTCGGAACCGGTAAACCGAACACCGTATGTCGCGTCTTACAAAGGAAGCGCGTCCCCGGGGAATGCCTTTGACCCGTCCAGGGGAGCGCTCCCCGGGCACCGGACGGCACAACCCCGGGCGGGGCCCGCTCCCGTCAGCCGCGACCTCACCCCGCGCCCGCGCTCCTTCCCCCCGCATCCACCGCCGCACGTCCGGGGTGACGCCCGGGTCCACGGAGCGGCTAGGTTGTGGGCATGCCCGTCTCCGCACCGTCAGGGCCCCGGAGCCGCGCCACCCGCGCCCTGTCACTCGCCTCCGTCCTCCTCCTCACCGCCGTCGCCTGCTCGACGACGCCCGGGGCGCCCCCCGGCAGCGACCCCACCGCCGCCCTTCCCCTCCCCGGACCGCAGGACGGCGCCGACGGTGACGACCGCGAGGCCCCCGGGGGCGGGGAGCAGGAGGGCCCGCCTCCGGGCCGGGGCCCCCTCGGCGACAGCGTCGTGGTCATCGACCCCGGCCACAACGGCGGCAACGCCGCCGCCCCCGACGAGATCAACGCGATGGTCCCCGCCGGGCCGAACGAGAAGGCCTGCGACACCGTCGGCACCGAGACCGCGAGCGGCTACGCCGAGCACGAGTTCAACTGGCAGCTGTCCGTGCTGGTCAAGGAGAGGCTGGAGGCCGACGGCGCCACGGTCGTCCTCACCCGCGAGGACAACGGCGGGGTCGGGCCGTGCATCGACGAGCGCGCGGGGATCGGCAACGAGGAGGGGGCCGACGCGGCCGTGTCCCTGCACGCCGACGGCGGCCCCGAGACCGGTCGCGGGTTCCACGTGATCATGCCGGGCGAGGTCGAGGGCTTCACCGACGACATCACCGAGTCCTCCCGGCTGCTCGGTGAGGACATCCACCGCGCGTACCTGGAGGGGAGCGGCGTCCCCACCGCCGACTACCTCGCGGACGAGGGCCTGGACGTGCGCACCGACCTGGGCGGGCTGAACATGTCCGACGTGCCCAAGGTGTTCCTGGAGACGGGCAACATGCGCAACCCCGAGGACGCGGCGCTCATGGAGGATCCCGCGTGGCGGGAGCGGGCCGCCGACGCCATCGCGCAGGGCCTGGCCCTCTACCTCATGCGGGGCTGAGGGAGGGCGGACGGCGCGACGACCCGTCCCGGGCGTCCACACCCGGCCACGACGTCCGCCGCTGTGGCGCGGGCCGCTCCCCCGCGGGCATAATGCGCCCATGACTTCCCCCGCCCCGCGCCCCTTCCCCTTCCCCGGCTTCGACGTGGTCCTGCGCGGCTTCGACCGCCGCCAGGTGGACGACCTCGTCCACCGCGCCTCCTCCACCCTGACCGCCCTCACCGGCGGCCCCGTCCTCACCGACGAGGACGGGCGGGCCCTCGATCCGCCCTCCGCGCCGGCGCCCGACCCCATCACCTCCGCGGAACTCGCCGACGCCCCGGTGGACCTGGTCCTGCGCGGGTACGACCGCTCCCAGGTGAAGGACGTCCTGTCCCGCCTCGTGGAGCTGCTGGCCGAGGCCGAATCACACACGACCCGGGGATAAGACAGCCCTGCGAACCTCGTCAACTGCACAATGGGGACCATGCCTCTGACACCGGCGGACATCCGCGAAAAGAAGTTCCACACGGTGCGTCTGCGCCCGGGGTACAACGAGGAGGACGTCGACGCGCTCCTCGACCGGATCGAGGCGACGCTCGTCGCCCTGGAGGGCGGCCCGAGCACGGGCCCGCTCATCACGGCCGACGAGGTGCGCAACTCGCGGTTCCGCACCACGAGACTCAGCCCGGGCTACCGGGAGGACGAGGTCGACGACTTCCTCGACGTCGTGGTCGCCGACCTGGCCGGCCGCGGCCTCGGCCGTGCCCAGGACCAGTCGCCGCCCCGCCCCGGTGCGGCGGGCGCCTCCGCGCGGCCGCGGCACCAGCGGCCCGGTCCCGACGCGGGCCCGGACGCGCCGTGGCGGCAGGAGGGCCCGCCCCGGCCGCCGCGGCCTTCCGGGATGACCCCGAGGGACGTCCGGGAGAAGCAGTTCGCCACCACCCGGCTGACCACGGGTTACAACGAGCAGGAGGTCGACGACTTCCTGGACCGGGCCGAGTTCACGCTGGACGTCCTCCAGCAGGGGCGGCCGGACCGGGCCACGCTCACCGCCGCCGAGGTGGAGCGGATCCAGTTCAGCACCACGCGCGCGCGGCCGGGGTACGACCCGGCGCAGGTGGACCACTTCCTGGACCTGCTCGCCGAGGAGCTGCGCGGGTACGAGCAGCCGCACTGACGGTGACTCCGGGTGAGGGACCCGGGCGGGCCGCGGGCCGCGTACGAACCGGGCCGCGGCGACTGCCCCGGACGCGTTCGCGCCTGTCGGGCCGGGGCGGAGGGGCCATCGGCCACGGACACGCCGTAGCGCACACTCCCCATTTTCAGGACAGCGGAAAGTAATATTTGGACACAGGAAGTAGTCATCCCCCCGCTGTCCCGCAGACCGCGCCCCGAGGGGAGGCAGGATGTCCCACGCGATGCCGCCGGAGGGGCGCGCCACCGCGTGTCCGGCGCACGGCGCGCCCGGCTGCCGCTCCGACGCCGACGGCGGCCCCAGAACCCGTTCCAGGGAGGGGCTGCGGGTGCTCGGCGCCGACGAGGAGGTCGTCCCGGCCTCCGCCCACCCGTGGGAGGCCCCGCTCCTGGCCGCGTGCGTGGGCGCCACCCTGCTGACGGCGGCGGGACTGGCCCACGCGGTGTGGTCTCTGTCGGGGTCGTGGCTGTGGGCGGCCGCCGCCCTGGCGGTGGTGCCCGCCGTGTACTGGCAGGCGCGGGGACTGCTCTACGCCCGGCGCAGGGCGGAGTCGGTGAAGATCTCGCCCACGCAGTTCCCCGAGGCGCACCGGATGGTGGTGGCGCTGGCCGCCGAGACGGGGCTGCCCCGGACGCCGGAGGCCTACGTGCGGGTGGGGCCGCGCCGCTGGGGGACCGACGCCGCCGGGCACGGGCTGCGCCGGTACCTGGTGCTGTCGGACGACCTGTTCGACCCGTGCGGCCGGGTCCGAGATCCCGAGGCGCTGGCCTTCCTGGTCGCGCACCAGCTGGGGCACGTGGCGGCCGGGCACACCGGTTTCTGGCGGCGGACGGCGGCGCTGGGAGGGGAACTGGTCCCGGGGCTGGGGGCCGCGCTGTCGCGGGCCATGGAGTACACGGCCGACAACCACGCCTACGCGCACGTCCCCGAGGGCGCCCACTCGGTGCGCGTCCTCGCCGGGGGCGGCAACCTGTACACGCGGGTGAACATGGGCGAGATGGCGGACCGCGCGCGCACCGACCGGGGCTGCTCGCTGCTGCTCTACCACCTGCTGACCCGCCGACCGGGCAACACCCGCCGCATGGCCGCCCTGCGCGACCGCACCCGGCGCGGCCGGATCTTCCTCTAGACCCTGCCCTCCGGGCACTGCTCCCGCCCGCCCGGCGGGGTCGGCGCGACGACGCCGGGCGGGCTCGGGATCAGTTCCAGTGGCGGCGCATGGTCCAGCGGTCGGAGGCGAGGTCGCGGGTGATCGGTTTCCTTGGAGATGCAGCCTCCGCCTTTCTGGACGGGGCAAGCTGACCTCACCACAATGTCGTAGGGCGTGGCTACGGTGTGTGCTGGTTCGAGGGGAGGTGCGCACACTGTGTTGACGGGGTTTCGGTACCGGCTCGCGCTCACCGACGAGCAGGCCGAGTCGTGTCAGGTCTATGGCGATATCTGTCGGGCGGTGTGGAACACCGGCCTGCACCAGCGCCGTGAGGCCGTGTCCCGTTGGCGGCGCGGCCAGCGCCTGCCCTACTGCGGTTACCACCTCCAGGCCCGTGAACTGGCCGAGGCCAAGACCGAGGAGACCTGGCTGAAGGCCGCCCCCTCCCACATCCTCCAGCAGACCCTTCGCGACCTGGACCGGGCCTGCCGGGACCACGGCACGTTCAAGGTGCGATGGCGTGCCAAGGACCGGTGGAAGCCCTCCTTCCGCTTCCCCGACGGCACACGGATGAGCATTCAACGCCTGAACCGCACATGGGGGCGCATCAAGCTGCCCAAGCTGGGATGGGTACGGTTCCGCTGGTCACGCGCACCCCGGGGCACGGTCCGCTCGGCCACCGTCTCCCGCGACGGGGCCCACTGGTACGTGTCGCTGTTGTGCGAGGACGGCCAAATCACCCCCGAGGCGCATGAGCGCCCCGACAGCGCGGTGGGCATCGACCGGGGTGTGGCGGTGGCGGTGGCCACCTCCGACGGCGACCTGCTCGACCAGGTGTTCCAACCCCCGAAGGAGGCCGAGCGCGAACGCCGCCTGCGCCGACGCCTGTCCCGCCAACGCCGGGGATCGAACAACCGGACCAGGACCAAGGCCGCCCTGTCCGCGCTGACCGGGCGGGTGCGGGCTCGGCGCGCCGATTTCGCCGCGCAGACCGCGCACGTGGTGTGCGCCAAGAACGCGGTCGTGGTACTGGAGAAACTCAAGACCAAGAACATGACCGCCTCGGCCAAAGGCACCACCCACGCGCCGGGCGTCAACGTACGTCAGAAGGCGGGGTTGAACCGGGCGATCCTGGCCAAAGGGTGGCACGGGTTCAAGCTCGCCTGCCAGAACGCGGCCCGGCGCACCGGCACCCGGATCGTGGAGGTCGATCCCGCGTACACGTCCCAGACCTGTCACTCGTGCGGATACGTCGCGGTGGAGAACCGAGAGAGCCAATCGGTCTTTTGCTGCGGTAGGTGCGGGCACAGGGCGCATGCGGACGTGAACGCGGCCCAGAACATTCTCACGCGCGGATGGACTAGCCCTTCGGGGTGAACCGTGCCAGCCTGCCGAGACCTCTGGGATGCCATGTCGATGAAGCAGGAACCAGCTGCGGCCGCGAGGCGCGCAGCACCACCGCCCCGACAAGGGGCGGTCGGAATCTCCCTCGTTGACGAGGAAGAGGAAGTCAAGTCGATGATGCTCGGCTCCCCCGTGTCGGTCTCGGCCGAGACGCGGAGCAGGTGGATCTGCGTGGCCGGGACTCCGGGCGCGCCCGGGCGGGCGGGCCAGTCCCCGATGACCCTGCGCACCCGGTAGGCGCGGCCGCGCCAGGTGAACCGGGCGGGGGTCCCGCCCTCGGTGGAACGGACGTCGATCTGCTCGTTCAGAAGACTCACCCCGCCAACTTATCGAACACAAGTTCGAACAAGTCAAGCGTCGGCGGCCCGTGTCGGGGACCGCGCCGACGGCCGGCGGGTCAGCCCTCCCAGGACCGGTCGTACTCCGGGTGGGCCCGGTACACACCGGCGAGGTACTTGACCGCCAGCCGCCAGGCCAGCAGCTCCGACCAGGGGTCGCCGCCATCGCCGATCCGGGCCCCGGCGAGGGGGCCCGCGGCTCCGGCGGCCACGAGGGGTTCGAGGCCGCGCATGCCCGCCCGGTGGGCCTCGACGTACCCGCGGACGATCTTGCGCTTGGCCGCGACCTCCGCCAGCGCCCGGTCACGGCCGCGGGTTCCCGCGGGTACGGCCTCCGACGCGCGCTCGTCCTCGTCCAGGCGCGCGTTGAGGAACTCGACGATGGCCAAGGGACGACTCCCATCATGTCCACCACTGCCACAGGGCCCGGTGTCGGACCCGTACCGCCTACCCACGGCTCACGTGGGGTCGCAGCCCTCGAACTGGGGCACGCTCGTCACCACGAGCTGGGGGTTGATCCCGCCGAACCAGTGCTCCAGCAGCTCCTCGGCGGTGCCGTCCTGGTACATCTGGCTGATGGCCCTGTTGACGGCCTCACAGGCGCGCACGTCGCCGTGGGGCAGGCCGACGCCGTACTTCTCGTCGGTGAAGGGGTTGTTGACGAACCGGAAGGCGTCGGGTTCCTCGGCCAGGAACCCGGCCAGGATCAGGTTGTCGGTGGAGACGGCGTCCACCTCCCCCGCGCGCAGGGCGTCGATGCAGGCGCTGTAGCTGGGCGCCTCCCTCTGCTCGATGCCGATGCCCAGGCCCTCGCTGATGCGGACGGCGGAGTAGGAGCCCTCCCCCTGGCAGACGCTGCGGTCCTCCAGGTCGCGCACCCCCCGGACGTCGGTGTCCTCGGCGCGCACCAGCACGTCCTGCTTGGCGACGTAGTAGGGGCCGCCGAAGGTGACCTGGGTCTTGCGGGCGGGGGTGATGGAGTAGGTGGCCACGACCATGTCCACCTCGCCGCTGATCAGCTTCTCCTCGCGGTCAGCGGAGGTGACGCCGGTCACCTCCACGTCCTCGGCGGCGAAGCCGAGCCTGTCGGCGATGTAGAGCGCCACGTCCACGTCGAAGCCGGTGATGCCGCCGCTGCCGTCCTCCAGCCCCAGGTTGGGCTGGTCGGTCTTGACGCCGACGGTCAGCGTGTCGGCGTCCAGGAGCGACTCCTCCTCGCCCAGCACCGCTGAGCAGGCGGGCAGCCCGATCACCGCCGCGGCGGCCAGGGCGGCCGCGGCGGCGCGCCCGTGTCGAAACCTCATCGGCCTGTTCCTCGTCTCTCGGTGGGTGCGGATCCGGGTGGGGGTGGACTCGGGGCGGGAGGCCGGACTCAGCGGTACTCGGCCAGACGGGGGCGGACCCCGAGGACGAGCAGGACCAGCAGCAGGGCCGTCGCGGCGGGCAGCAGCCACGTCCAGGGGGTGAGCGCCGCGTCAGCGCGTCCGATGCCCGCGTCGAACGCCTCCTCGTGCAGGTCGGTCAGCTCCGCCAGCGCGGCCTCGTAGGTCTGGAAGGCGCCGTCCTCGGAGTGCGCGACGCCCATGCGGACCTCGACGGCCCCCGCCAGGTCCCCCTCCTCGGCGGCCGAACGCAGCGCCCGGTCCTCCGACTGGAGGGCGTTGTAGGACTCCAGCACCTCGGCGAGCGCGCCCTCCTGCCCTGGCAGCAGCGTGTCCTGGGCCCGCTGGCCCAGGTAGCCGAGCGTGCCCGGGTCCTCGGGGTCGGAGCCGTCCGATCCCGGCAGCTCCGGGTAGGCGGCGACCACGCCCTCGATCTGACCGTAGTACGCGTCCAGGTTGCTGGCCGGGCGGTACAGCACCTGCTGCGCCCGCTCCAGGTACACCAGTTCGTAGTTGTCGGCCATGTCCCGGTCGAGCAGGTAGCGGCTCTGGTCCGCCTGCATGTCGGTGGAGATGGCCCCGGCCCGGGACAGCGCCATGGCCGCGTCCAGCCCCTCCTCCTTGGCGTCGCGTTGGTGCCCGCCGCTGGCGGTCAGGACGAGGACCACCCCGCCGGTGAGCAGGACGGCGACCGCCGTGGCGGCCAGCAGCGGTGCGCTGAACCGGCGCCGGAACCGCACGCGCAGGTACAGCTGGAGGCCGAGCAGCGCGGCGACGGTGACCGTGCCGACCGCGCCCACCCAGAGCATGCCGAGCGCGACGGAGGACTGCCCCTCCTCGTGGTTGGCGCGCACGTTCGCCGACGCGTCCAGCCCCAGGTTGAACGCCTTGGGCAGCAGTTCGGCGTGCATCAGCCGCGTGGCCTCGCCGTAGGCCTCCAGGGCCGCCCCGTCCACCCGGCCGGGCGGGGCCTGTGCCTCGTCGTTGAGCAGCCGCGCCTCTCCGGCGAGCTGCTCGTAGGCGCCCATCCCGTTCAGGACCGCCTCGACGTTGCGCTCCTCCACGCTGTCGCCCTCGGTCAGCGATGCCGCTTCGAGCAGGGCCTCGTTGGCCCGTGCCCGGCTCGCCTCGTACCCTTCCAGGGCGTCCTCGCGGCCCGAACCCAGGCCGTGGTCGGTGCCCATGAGCAGCACGTCGGCCACGCGGGCGTCCATGTCCGCGAGCGCCAGGTACAGGTCGGTGGTGGCCAGTGCCTGGGGGCCGGCGTCGTCCCCGAGCACGCGCAGGCCGTCGCGGGCCTGGCCGAGGGTGGCGGCCGCCGAGCCGAACAGCCCGAGGACGGCCAGCACGCACACCGAGGACAGCAGCCACACCCGGGCCGGGGTGGTGCCGGCCCAGCGGCGGAGCCCGGAGACCCGTTCACGGGCGCCGGGCCCGCTCCGCCCGCGCCGGGGCGGGCGGGCGCCCTCGCGGTCGGGCGCCGGGGCCCGCGTGGGCTGGCCGCCCGGCACCGCCGGGAGCGCGCCGTGCGGGGCCTCCGGCGGCCTGGTTCCGGTCCCGTGCGGGGCCCGGTCGGGGGTGGGGGACGTCAACGGGGTTCACCCCTTCTGGAGGATGATGACGGTCCATGCGCCGACGTAGATCCGGTCGCTGTCATTCAGGGGAACCTCCACGTTGGGGGCGATGGGGTTGGCGGTCCCGTTGACCGTGGTGCCGTTGGTCGAGCCCGGGTCGAGGATGGCCCAGGTGCCGCCGGGCTTGGCGACGAGGATCGCGTGGACGTGGGAGATGGCCGGGTCGCCGCCGGGACCGCCCAGGTCGATCTCGGGGGTGAAGCCGCGCGTGGCGCTGCGCCGTCCGATGTGCACCCTGTCCCCGGTGAGCGGCACCCGGCGCTGCGCGCTGCCCTTGGGGAAGGAGATCTGGTCGGGGTCGAGCATGCCCTGGTGGACCATGTACTGGTAGTAGGCGGGGTCGGCGACGACGACCGCGCGCCAGCGCGCTCCCGCCCGCCCTTCGTCGGCGCGGGCGCGCCGGTGGTCCTCCGAGCGCGAGGCGAAGTCGTATCCGCACTCCTCGCAGAACCGGCCCGCGCGGTAGGTGCCGCACTCGGGGCAGGGGCCTCCCCTGGGCGGGGTCACCGGGCGCGGCGGCGCGGGGGGCCGCGACGGGGCCACGGGGGGTGCGGGCGGTGTCGGATGGCGCTGCGACGGGGGCCGCGACGCGGGGGAGTAGGCCTGGAGGCGCAGCCCGCAGACGTCGCAGAAGTCGGTCGCCGTGGAGCGGTGCCCGGAAGGGCAACTCGGCATGGGTCCCTCCTACCCGGGTGTGGGGGCACCGCCGGTGTCCGGCCCGCTCTGCCGCGGCCGGGTCCGTACGGTCCGGGTCGAGTTGGTGTCCAGGGTCATCTCGTCGACCTTGCTGACACCGGGCTTGAGCCGGACGGTTCCGGTGACGGGGTCGACCACGTCGACGACCCTGCCGAGGAGCCTCGCGGTCTCCTCGTTGCCCGACTCGTGGGCGAGTGCGACGGCGCGGCCGAGCCGCGTGGTGGCGGTGTCGTCGTCGCCGTCGCGACGGGCCGCGAGCCCGTCCTGGATGGCCCGGGCCAGTTCGACCTGGCCGGTGTAGTGGGCCACGCGGGGGTTGATCTCGGTGGCGCGGGCCTCGTCGGCGGTCCACTCCGCGAGGATGTTGCCCGAGGCCAGGACCTGGTCCTCGGCCCCGGCGGTCCCGGGGAGCACCACGCGCACCCATCCGGCGCGCAGCTGGCGGCCGGGGGCGCCGGGCGGCACCCGGACGCACACGTGGTAGTCGCGGCTCTCGGTGCCCCAGGACCCCGTGGGGTAGTCGCCCGACTGGGGCACGCGCTCCACGCCGCGGCCGGTGAGGTCGCTGACGGTGGGGGCGACCTGCTTGACGTGGCGCACGACGGCGTTCTGGGGCGTCCACAGCCGCAGCACCACGTCGGCGACGGTCTTGCCCATGGAGGCCTGCGCCATCGCCCGGAAGTCGGCCACCATGTCGGCGGGGTCGGCGATGATGCCGGGGCCTCCGCCGAGCAGGGCGGAGTCGATCCGGCGCAGCTCCTCGACCCTCCAGTCGGTGCCCACGCCCCGGCAGTCGCAGACGAAGGAGCCCGCGACGCGGTCGAGCGCCTGCCCGAAGACCGCGGCGGGCTCGTTGTTCTGGCCGTCGGTGAGCAGGATGGCGTGCTTGATGCCGCCGTCCACGGTCGCGAACAGCTCGGCGGCCCGGATGAGCCAGGAACCCATGCGGGTGCCGCCGTCGGCGCGCAGTCCGCCGATCGCCTCCGCGGCCTCGGCGCGGGTGACGGCGTCGGCCCGCACCATCCGCCCGCCGCCCTCGGGGAAGAGCACGGAGGCGTCGCTGTTCCCGGCGACCACCGCGAAGTGGACGCCCTCGCGCAGGACGCCCACGGCGGCGCGGGCGGCCTGCTTGGCCGCGTCGATCTTGGCGCCGTACATCGAGCCGGAGGTGTCCACGATGATCACCTCGGCGGCGCGCACCGAGTCCCCCACCACCACGGAGCCGGTGGAGGTGACGCTGACGATCGCGTGCACCTCGCGCCCGCCCAGCGGCAGGAGGACGTTCTGGTCGACCTCGATCCGGAAACCCGGTTCGGCCGCGCGCTCAGTCGTGTTGGGCACGGGGACCCCCAGCGGGCACGGGAACGATCACGACGGTGATGTTGTCCTTGCCGCCCGCCTCCAGGGCGAGGTCGACGTAGGCGCGCGCGGCCTCGTGGGGTCTGGCCCCCGCCCCGGGGACGGCGTCGGTGAGCGCCTGCGCCTCGGGGAAGTAGTTCCACAGGCCGTCGCTGCACAGCACGACCGCGCCGGGGCCGGTCGGGGTCACGGTGGAGATGTGGGCGTCGATCTCGCCGGAGTCGGCGCCCATCCACGCGACGAGGGCGTGGGCGTTGGAGGAGCGCATCGCCTCCTCGCGGGAGAGCGCCCCCATCTGCACCATCGCCTCGCTCCAGGAGTCGTCCCTGGTCAGCAGGGCCGAAGCGCTGGAAGTGGGGCCTCCGGAGAGCCAGTAGGCGCGGCTGTCGCCGACCCAGCCGACGGTGACGGTGCCCGCGGCGGGGTCGTACACCGCCGACACGAAGGTGCAGGCGGGCGCGGAGCGGGGCGAGTCGGCGATCCCGGCGACCGCCTCGGCGGCCCGGATCATCGCCGCGCCGGTGGCCTCGCGGGGGTCGGCGCCCTGGCTGACGCGCTCGGCGAGGACGGCCACTCCGGTCTCGGCGGTGACGCGGGAGGCCTCGTCCGAGCGCGGCGAGCTGGACACCCCGTCGCAGACCACGGCGCAGACCACGCCGGGCGCGCGGGGGTGGTCGGCGTCGATCACGCGGATCGCCATGGCGTCCTCGTTGCGCCTGTGCCGCAGCCCGCGGTCGCTGACGCCGACGGCGGCGCGCGTGCGCACCTCGACGTGGTCGCGCCCGGTGGGCTGGAGGAGGCCGCACCGCTCGCAGTAGCCGTCGCTGACCGCTCCGGGGCACCACGCGCACAGGCCGGGGTTGTCGGGCCGCACCGGGTTGCTCCCGGTAGCGGGCGGCGGCCAGTCGGGGACGGCCTCCGGCTGGGCGGCCGGGGGCGCGGAGGACGCGAACGAGGGCAGGCTGTCACGGCGTATCGGCTGGGTGACCATGGAGTCGGCCGCGTGCGGGGCGGAGTCGGGCAGCGCCTGCGGCGGGGGCGCGTCCCGCCCGCCCGTGTCGAGGGACCGCAGGCTCACCTGCGGAGCCGTGGGGGCGCCGTCGTCGGGCACCAGGCCGGGACGCGCGTCGGCGCCGGGCGGCACGGCACCGGACGGACCCGGGGCTCCCCCGTTGCGCGCGCCGCCGTCGGCCCCGTCCCGGGACCATCCGCCGGGCGGTACCGCACCGGCCAGGCTCGCCTGCGGGGCGGTGGGCATGCTGTCGGGGTGCCCCGTGTTCTCCGCGCCCTCGGGGAGGGGGCGTCCGCACCCCTCGCAGAAGGCGTCCTCCGTGGACACCCTGTCCGAGCAGGCGGGGCAGGTCCGCACCTTGGTCATCGCCGTTCCCTCGTTCCTCACAGCAGCGTCACGGGGCGTAGGGAGTTGGCCCTGTCGACGAGCTCATAGCGTTCCGACGGCGCGACGGCGCGCTGGGCCAGCGCGCGGTAGCGGCGCTCCAGGTTGGCCCGCACACCGTTCTCGGTGAACGGGGCGCCGAGGAGCCCCTCCCCCGCCGGTGCCCCCGCACCCGCGCCGAGCCAGCCCAGGGCCGACTCCAGGACCCGGACCGCCAGGCGGTCGGCGGACTCGCCGTCCAGGCCGATCCGCTCCAGGCGCCGTCCGGCCTGCACGAAGTCGGCGGCCTCGGTGCCCTGGTGGTGCGCCGCGAGCACGGCGATCAGCGCGGTCTGGGCGTGGACGTGCAGTCGCGACAGCTCCGGGACCGTGTCCAGGACGGCGGTGGCCGCGGCACGGTCCCCCTGGACCAGGCGGATGCGGGCCAGGCCGAACGCGGCGCTGACGAAGGAGCGGTCGGTGTTCCAGACCGCCCGGAACAGGCGGGCGGCGGTCTCGTGCTCGCCGGTCTGTTCGCAGGCCAGGGCCAGGGCGAGCTTGGGCGCGAGCTCCCCGGGCAGGTGGTCGTACAGCTCGTCGAAGTGGTCGCGGGCGTCGCGGAACCGGCCGGTGCTCAGCTCGGCGACGGCCAGGTACCACATGGTGCGCCAGTCGCCCGGGACCACTTCGCTGAACCGCTGGAGGACGTCCATGGCCTCGCCCTGGCGTCCGACGGTGACGAGCGCGCGGACCAGCATCAGCAGGGTCTCGGGGGTGGGCGAGGGCATGGCGCGCAGCGCGGGGACGAGTTCCTCGGGCGGCAGGGTCTGGAAACCGCGCAGGTGCTGGGCGGCCGGGTCGGACTGGTCGATGAGGGGCGCGGGCAGCAGCGCCGCCGCGTCGGTGGGCGGGGGCGCGAGGAGCATGCGGTCCGCGTTGTGGGCGCCGGGGTCGGGTCGGGCGGCGGGGTTCTCCGCGCCGAACAGGGTCGAGGGGGCGGGGTGCGGCGTGCCCTCCAGGTCGGAGAGCACCTCGCGCAGGACGCCGGTGAGCTGGTCGGCCATGTCCCCGGCGTCGTGGAAGCGCAGTTCGGGTTCGCTGTGCGTGGCGCGGCGCAGCAGCCGGTCGAAGGACGGGTGGCGCTGGAGCAGCGGCACGGTCTCCCGCGGCGGGATGCTGTGCGGGTGGTCGCGCATGAAGCTGAAGCGGAAGCTGAGCACGGCCAGGGCGCGGCCGACCGAGTACAGGTCGGCGCTGACCGTGGGGCCGGGGCCGCGCAGCTCCTCCTCGGGCACCCGGTACCCGGGCGTGGTGTAGACGGGACTGACGGTGTCGTCCATGCGCCGCACGCCGCCCAGGTCGATCAGCTTGATCTGCTCCTCGCTCTGGATGACGTTGTCGGGTTTGAAGTCGCAGTAGAGCAGGCCCCTGGAGTGCAGGTAGCCCAGCGCCCGCAGGACCTCCAGGCCGTAGGCGATGACCTGGTCCGGGGGCAGGACGGCGTCGGGGTCGTCCTCCCGGCGCTCGATGAGCAGCTCGCGCAGGGACTTGCCGCCCACGTACTCCATGACGATGTGGCCGCCGGGGATGCCGGTGCGCGGGTCGGGGTGCTGGGAGAAGTTGATGATCTTGACGATGTTGGGGTGCTCGACCTCGGAGAGGAACGCGCGCTCGGCGGCGGCCGCCTTGTGCGCTTCGGCGTCACCGGCGTTGAGCAGGCCCTTGAGGACCACCCAGCGGTCGTTGACGTTGCGGTCCCGGGCCAGGTAGATCCAGCCGAGGCCGCCGTGGGCCAGACAGCCGAGCACCTCGTACTGGCCGCCGACCAGGTCCCCGGGGGAGAGCTTGGGCGTGAAGGAGAACTGGGTCCCGCACTTGCGGCAGAAGCCCTCGGTGCGCCCGGGCTGTTCGCCCTGGGTGCGGCCGACCCGCTCCCCGCAGTTGCCGCAGAAGCGGTTCTTCTCCGCGACGACGGGGTTGTCCATGACGGCTTCGGAGGGGTCCCGGTAGGGGACGAGGGGCACCTGGACCATGCCCATGCCGAGCATGCCGCGGGAGGATCGGCGGCTGCCGCGTCCGGCGCCGCTGACGCTGGCGCCCGAGGTCGCGGAGACACTGCCGGGACCGGAGCGCCCCGAGAGCCTGACGTTGCCGGAGAGGGGGTGGGAGTGGACGGGGTCGCCGCTGAGGGGGTTGGCGGAGGAGTCCGCGCCGAGGGAGGGCTGCGGGCCGGAGGTCGGCGGCACGGGCCGCTGCCGGGGGGCGGGGCCGTCCGGAGGCCGTACGTCCGCGGGGGCCATGCCGCACACGCCGCAGAAACCGTCCTCGACCCGGCCGGGGCAGCCGGGGACCGTGCACTTCGTCATCTGTTCACACCACCATCGCTCTCGCCCTCTGACGCGTCCGGGCCCGGTGTGGTTCTGTTCACAGCGGAATCGGTTCCGCCGAGTTCCTGGAGCGCGCGCTGGTACGCGGAGAGGGCGACCGTGGCCGCGCGCAGGTCGCAGGGCGCGGTCCACAGCTCCCAGTGCGCCGTGCTGTGGAGACGGGTCAGCCGCGGGTCCTCGGCGACGCCGAGCCGGACCGAGCGGGAGCGGTAGGCGTCCAGGCGTCCGCGCAGTTCGGCGCGGCGCTCCAGGAGGCCGCTGAGGTTGGCCTCGCGTTCCCGGGCGTCGTCGGCCGCCTCGCGGACGGCGCGCTGGACCTCGCCCAGGCGGGCGCCGAGTTCGCGCCACCGGCCCCGGGCGCGCAGGGCGTCCATGGCGTCGATGTGCGCCCGCAGTGCGGGGACGGGGTCGGGCACGTCGACCGCGGCGGGCGAGGAGACCTTGGCGACCACCTGTTCGCGCAGCGCGCGGGCGCGTTCCACGGCCTTGCCGACGTCGTCGATGGCGAAGCCGAGCCGCTCGACGCTCTCGCCGTAGGAGTCGCGCATGCGCAGGGCGTCGCGGAGCTCGCCGCGCACGCGTTCCAGCCGCAGGCGCAGCCGTTCGAGGGAGGACGTGTCCACACGGCCGTCCTCGACGAGCGCGAGGGGGTCGCGGCGGACCGTGGCGCCGACCGCGGCCAGTTCCACGCGCAGTGACTCGTGCTCGTCCTCGGCGAGCTCCACCATGTCGGAGAGGGTGCCGATCTCGTGCCACATGGCGTCGAGTTCGCCCAGGCGCGGGTGGAGGGCGTCCCAGGCGGTCTCGGCGGCCGAGATGACCTCGGTGGCCTCCTCGTAGTCGGCGGACATGCGGGCGACGGCGGCGGCGAGGGTGACCGACTCCCGTCCGGTGTGGAGCAGCCCGCGCTCGTGCAGCGGGACCTCGTCGGCGGGCAGGGGCACGGAGTCGCCGTTGAGCAGGGAGGTCAGGGCGGCCTGGTCCTCGGGGCCCTCCGCGCGGTCCCGGATCCGGCCCGCCCTGTCGACGACGCGGCGGAAGGCCTCGTAGACCGTCCACAGGCTGCGGATGTGCCCGCTGGCGTGCTCCCAGCGCCGCCGGGTGCGTCCGACGAGGTCGGCCCCCTGGAGCATGCGGTGGCTGACGTGGCCGTCCAGGTCAGCGAGGTTGAGTGAGATCCGGTCGGCCTCACCGCGCACACGGTTGAGCGCGTGGTCGATGCCCTCCCAGCTCATGGGCGGCATGCTCGCCCCGGACGCCCTGGCCACCTGCCGCCTTCCTCCCCGGCGTCCACGCACGCTCCCCGCAGCCGTCTGGGGCGTGGACGGTCAATGGTCCTTTACCTAGACAAGAGTCTGGCCCCCGCTTTCGCGAACTACAAGAGAAAGCCCGGTTTACGGCCATGAACGGCCACTGGTGCCCCGTTCACGGTCCAGAAGGCGCATCGTATGACAGAGGCTTCGTTTTATCACTCCCGTCACTCCCGTCGCTCCGTGCTCTCCCGTCGCGGTTTCGGCGGTCAGGTCCCGCCCAGGGCCTTCAGGACGAAGCGGGCCCGTTCGGCGACCGGCACACGCGGCAGCTCCACCAGCTCGTAGCCGCACGCCGGGTAGGCCTCGGTCATCGCCCGGTGGGTGCGCTCGGCCTCCTCCGGGGACTGGTGGCGCTCGGCGTCTCCGGTGAAGATCTCCGGCCAGGGCGGGGCCACGAAGACCCGGCGGTGGTAGCGGAACCGGCGGGCCGCCTCGGTGACGTGTCCGGGGACCGGAAGGCCGCGCAGGCGGAGGTAGCCCACCAGGTCGGGGACGCCGCGGTCGCAGAAGACGGGGCCGGGCAGGGACGAGGCCTCGCGGTGCGAGCGCATCTCCCACGAGAGCATGAGTTCGGCGAACAGGGCGTCGTCGCGCCAGGCCAGGCCCCGGCCGCCGATCTCGCGCTGGTCGCGGATGACGGCGCGCCCCGCCTCCGGGGTGCGCGCGTAACCGAGCGAGGCCAGGTGGTCGATCAGGGTGGTCTTGCCCGATCCCGGGCCTCCGGTGACGACGACGAGGTGGTCCATGGTGCTCCGTTCGGGACGGGGCCGGGCGGGGCCCGCCGTGTCGGCCCCGCCCGGCCCGGTGGTCGCGACGCGTCGCCGCGGTACGGGGGTGCCGGTCCCCGGCGAGGGGACCGGCCACGGCCTCGGCGTCCGCGCCGCCGCGGCCCGGGTACGCCGGGCCGCTTCCGGCGGATCGGCGGGGCGCCCGGCCGGGCGCCCTCCGGGACTGGGCGTCGGCCGGACCCGGCTCAGGCGGGCAGTTCCGCCTCGACCAGGTCGGCCGCGTAGGAGGTACCGCCGGCTTGGAGCCGGGCGCTGACCTCGGCGAGGCGGCGGGCGACCCCGGGGTCGGCGGTCAGCTCCAGCAGGGCCGAGCGCAGCCGCTCCGCGCTGGCCTCCCCGGTGTCGATCCTCCGGGCGACGCCGAGTTCCACCAGTCGGTCGGCGTTGTCGAACTGGTCGACGGCCTGGGGGACGGCGATCATCGGCACCCCCGTGTAGAGGCCCTCACTGGAGCCGCCCATGCCGGCGTGGGTGACGAAGGCGTCGGCCTGGCGCAGGACGGCCAGCTGCGGCACCCACGTGTGCACCTCGACGTTGCCCGGCACCTCCCCCAGCTCGGCGGGGTCCACGTACTTGCCGATCTGGAGCACCACGTGCCAGCCGGGCAGGTCCCCGAAGGCCTCCAGGCAGGCGCGGTAGAACCCCGGCTGGTTGGTGAACGCCGACCCCAGGGAGACCAGCAGGACGTTGTCGGCGTCCGCCGGACGGATCCATTCGCCCTGGTCGGCCCGGTCACCCAGGCACGGCCCCACGAAGGTCACCGTGTCGGCCACGGTGTCGGCGAAGGGCTGCATCTCGCGCGGGATCAGCGCCAGCGCCCGCTCCGGCACCCCGGCGAAGGAGGAGTGGTCGAGGCCGGTGACGCCGTTGTCGGCGAGCCAGGCGTCGAACTTGGCGTAGTGCTCATCGGCCCCGGGCTGGGCGCGCAGCCACTTCAGGACGGTGTCCTCGTAGTCGGCCCAGGCCACGTAGGCGGGCGAGAGCTGCACGGCGGGGATGTCCCAGTTGAGGGAGAGGACCCGGGCGGCGAACCCCGAGATGTCGTACAGGAACAGGTCGGGACGGTCTCCGTCGTAGGCGGAGCGCAGGGCGGGCAGCTGGTTGATCGCCTCGTCCAGGAAGATGTCCATGCCCTTGACCGGGTCGTCCGGCCAGGTGCCGTCGCCGGTGGGCAGGACGGTGGCGTAGGGGACGAGTTCGGCCCCGACGCCGGTGATGGTGTCGGCCAGCAGGGGGTCGTTGGCGTAGGTGACCCGGTGGCCCCGGTCCACCAGCTCGCGGATGACCTCCAGGCTGGGCAGGACGTGGCTCACGGTGGGGGTGCCGACCATGGCGATGTGGGCGCGGCGGTTCAAGGTGTTTCTCCAGACGGGGGTGTTCACGGGTAGGGCGAGGGGCACCGGGCCCCGTGGCGGGGCGGGTGCGCCGAGGCGGCGGTGACGCCTGTCGCTAGCCGTAGATCTGGAGGTGCATGCGCGCCATGGTAGCCAGGCGCCGAGGGATCGCACACCTGCTTTTCGGCGCGGTCCCGTGGATCCGGAGAGACACTCCTTTCCACGCGGTCGCGTGGATTCCGGAGAAGCACCCCGTGGCCTTGGGGCGGCTGCCGTGACCGTCTCCGTCAGCGCCGTCCGCCTCACGGGCCCGGCGCGGAACGCCCCCGGCCGCCGGGAAGCCGTGGCCCACCCGGGCCCGCACCGGGTTCGGGCCGCCCCCCGTGGACGCGGTTCCACCTGCGGCGCCCGCCCCTACCCGCGCGGGGACCCGGCGCCCGTCCGGTGGGCCGAGGGACCTCAGCGCGGCTCGTCGGGGCCGCCCTCGTCACCCGGGGCCCGGTGCCTGCCGCCCGGCCGGTCGTCCCAGCCGTCGCGGTCGTCCCTGTCGTCCCACCGGCCCTGGTCGTCCCCCCGGTCCGCGGGGTCGCGCTCACCCCAGCGGTCCAGGTCGTCGTCGTGGGAGGCGCGGTCGGCCCGGTCGGCGCGGTCCTCCAGGAGGTCGCCGGGGCGGGTTCCGCGGTCGTACGGCTCCTCGGGCTCCTCGGGCTCGCCGAGACCGGCGAAGGCGGGCGAGTCCTCCGGGGGCAGGAAGGCCTCGGCCGCGCCCCGGAGACGGAACCCGGCCACGGTCATGACCGCGCCGAAGATGACCGCGTACATCGCGATCACGAACATGATGGCCTGCGCGCCCTCCAGCGGCCAGAACCACAGCAGGAGCCCGAAGACGACCGAGAGCGCCCCGACGAAGACCAGCAGCCACTCGGAGCTGATGTGCGCGCGCAGGCGGATGGCGGTGACGATCTCGGCCACACCCGTGACCACGGCCCAGACGCCGACGACGAACACGAGCGCGACGATCGCCGCGACCGGCCAGAACAGGGCGATCACCCCCAGGACGGCGCTGAGGACCGCCTGGACGACCAGCGGCAGCCGGGCGCCGACCGACGAGCGGTAGGCCGCGTACCCGAGGGCCGCGGCGTCGACCAGCGCGTAGACGCCGAAGACGATCGCCAGGACCACCAGCGTCTTGCCCGGCCAGACCAGCGCGACCAGACCGAAGAGGACCGCGGCGACCCCCCGTAGGACCACCAGCCACCAGTTCCGGCTCAGCTCACCGAGCAGGTCACCGGCCCACGCGTACCTGACCATCGTCGCCCCCTCCTGCACACGGCCCCGTCCGGTAACCGCACCCTGCCCCTTCCCCCGATGTCGCACACGGACGACAGCGATCCGCAAAATGCGGGAAAAGGCAGCCCGTAGCGGTCATACCCGGGCGTGCGGAGGGCCGAACAGCGCGGACACGGCTGTGGAGAACGCACGGGAGCGCCCGCCCCGTCTGACGCGGGCGGGCGCTCCTGTGTGCTCCGGGGGTGTGCCTGCTACCCCTGGCCGGGGAGCCGGCGCTCGGCGGAGCCGACGTAGTGCTGGCGCGGGCGCGCGATCCGGAAGGCCGGGTCGCGCAGCTGCTCGCGGTAGTGGGCGATCCAGCCGGGCAGGCGGCCGATGGCGAACAACACGGTGAACATGTTGGTCGGGAAGCCCATGGTGCGGTAGATGACGCCGGTGTAGAAGTCGACGTTCGGGTAGAGCTTGCGCTCGGTGAAGTAGGAGTCGGCGAGCGCGGCGGCCTCGAGCTTGAGGGCGAGCGCGAACAGCTCGTCCGGGTTCTCGTCGCGGTCGAGGATCTGGCTGGCCAGAACCTTGATCTCCTTGCTGCGCGGGTCGAAGTTCTTGTAGACCCGGTGCCCGAAGCCCATGAGGCGCATCTCGCGGGCCTTGACCTTCTCCAGGAAGTCCTCGATGGAGATGCCCGAGTCGCGGATCTCCTCCAGCATCTCCAGGACGGCCTGGTTGGCTCCGCCGTGGGACGGGCCGGAGAGGGCGTTGATGCCCGAGGCCACGCTGGCGTAGATGTCGGCCTTCGAGGAGCCGACGACGCGCACGGTGGCGGTGGAGCAGTTGAGCTCGTGGTCGGCGTGCAGCACCAGCAGCATGCCGACGGCCTGGTTGAACAGGTCGCCCAGCTCGCTGTCGGCGTGGACGTCGCCGAAGGTCATCCGGATGAAGTTGTCGACGTAGTCGAGCGAGCTGTCCGGGCCGATCGGCTTCTCACCGATCGAGTTGCGGTAAATGCGGGCCGCGATCGTCGGCAGCTTGGCCAACAGCCGGATCGTGGCGAGCTCCACCTGGTCCTCGTCGCCGGGGTCGACGCTGTCGTCGTAGTAGGCGGCGAGGGTGTTCACGGCGCTGGCCATGAGGGACATGGGGTGGCCGTTGCGGGGCATCGCGTCGATGAGCGCGCCCATGTCGGCCGGGATGTCGGCGTTGTCGCGCAGCTTGTCGGCGAACTCCTTGAGCTGGTCCGCGTCGGGCAGCTCGCCGTAGATCACCAGGTAGGCGACCTCGATGAAGGTCGCGCCCACGGCGAGGTCCTCGATCGGGTACCCGCGATAGCGCAGGATCCCGGCGGCCCCGTCGATGTAGGTGATCTCCGAGCTACACGAAGCGGTGTTGCCGAACCCCGGGTCCAGGGTCGTCATCCCCGTCGACCCCAGCAGGGTCTTCAGCTCGATGGTGCGCTCACCCTCGGTACCGGTGAACACCGGCAGCTTCAGCACGCCGCCCTCGTAGTGGAGCTCCACCGTGCGCTCTTTGTCGTCTTCGCTCATGCCCGAGGTCAACCTTTCCAGGCGGGGGATACGTGAGGTGCGTCATACGCGGGGCGGTCCGCCGCCACGTTCCTGCTTCACTCGTTATTGTTCTGTTTTGTTAAACGACAGTTAAGCAAAAGCATATAAGTTTCACCGATTCACGAACAGGTGACATGCAACACATACCCACACGTGCATCTAATTACCGCCAGGTGAAGATTTACAAACTTTGCCAGCCGTCGATTATTTCGTGATCGCCCTGAGACGTCGCAGCCGGAACCGGAAGGTCCTCCCGGCGCCCCGCTGCCTCCTTGTACCGGTCCCCTGGGCGGTCCGACATCCGCCCGAACCCTCCCCCTTCGGCCTGTCCTTCACAGAAGTGGACAGAGCCGGACGAAGCTCGGTGCGGCCGGGTGTCCGAACACGCCCTAGTGGCCTTCCCTCAGGGTACCTTCGCGCTGTTCACGGGGCCTGAGGCGGGGTACCCGCGCGCTGGTGATCTTGGCCTCTGCCTGGGCCTCGGGGATCACGGCGACCCCGCCGACCGCGGCGAACCGGGCCCGTCGTGGCAACGGACTGTGCGTGCGCCACGGGAGTTCACACCCGGCGGGCGCACAGCTCCGCCGCACCGCCGGGACGCCCTCCGGGAGGCGTTCCGCGAAGCGGCCAATTTCCCCGGGATCCGGGCCCGGTAACGACAGTGGGTAACCGCTATTCACCCGGGGTAAACGGCCCGGGCGCGCTTTGCCGTAAAGGGCGGCGGCCCGGACCGGTTCCTCCGGTCCGGGCCGCGGCGCGGCCGAGGGGCCTCGCCGCCCGGGGCCTCACTCGGCCTCGTCGACGCCTCCGGCCAGCAACGGCTCCATGAACAGCGTCGGGTGGTCGCGCTCGATCACCCTCAGGCGCCACTTGTTGTGCACCAGTACCAGAAGCTCGCCGTCGCCCCGTCGCCGCAGCACCTCCGCGCCCGACAGCGCGTGCAGGGCGGGCGCCGACTCGGCGTCGGTGCGCCGCGCCACGGAGTAGTCCAGCGGCGAGGCCTCGATCGGGGCCCGGAACTCGTGCTCCATGCGGTGCTTGACCACGTCGAACTGGAGGGGGCCCACCGCCGCGAGCACCGGCGCCTGCTCACCGCGCACGTCCGAGGACAGCACCTGCACCACGCCCTCGGCGTCCATCTGGGCGATGCCGCGCTGGAACTGCTTGTACTTGCTCGCGTCCTTGGCCCGCGCCACCACGAAGTGCTCGGGGGCGAAGCTGGGGATCGGCGGGTAGGACACCTTGGGGCCGTCGTAGAGGGTGTCGCCCACGGCCAGCGCCTGGGCGTTGACCAGCGCGATCACGTCGCCGGGGTAGGCCGTCTCGATGGTGGTGCGGTCGGATCCGAACACCGCCTGGGTGTACTTGGTGGCGAACGGACGGCCCGTGGGCGCGTGGGTGAGCACCATGCCGCGGTCGAAGCGGCCCGAGCTGATGCGCACGAAGGCCATCCGGTCCCGGTGGTTCTTGTCCATGTTGGCCTGCATCTTGAACACCTGGCCCGAGAACGGGTCGGCCACGGCGCGCGGGCGCTCGCGGTCGTCCTCCTTGGGCCCGGGGGCCGGGGCCAGGCCCACCACGGCCTCCAGCAGCTGACCGACCCCGAAGTTGGGCAGCGCGGCGCCGAAGAGCACCGGGGAGGACTCCCCCGCCAGGAAGGACTCGGCGTCGAAGTCGGCGCCCAGCGCCTCCAGCAGCTCGATCTCCTCCTGGGCCTGGACCCAGGCGTCGGCCTCCACCTCGGCGGCGCGCTCGGGCTCCAGGACCTCCTCGATGGCCTTGTGGGCCCCTCCCGGGGTGCGCGACATCTTGGTGTAGACGCCCTCGCGGCGGTCGATGAGGCCGCGGAAGTCCCCGGCGATGCCCACCGGCCAGTTCATCGGGGTGGGGCGCAGCCCGATGCGCTGCTCGATCTCGTCCAGCAGCTCCAGGGGCTCGCGGCCGGGGCGGTCCCACTTGTTGACGAAGGTGATGACCGGCATCTTGCGGGCCCGGCACACGTCGAAGAGCTTGAGCGTCTGCGGCTCCAGGCCCTTGGCCGAGTCCAGCAGCATGATCGCGCAGTCCACCGCGGACAGCACCCGGTAGGTGTCCTCGGAGAAGTCGGCGTGGCCGGGGGTGTCCACCAGGTTGAGCACCCGGTCGTCGTAGTCGATGCGCAGCGCGGCGGAGGTGATGGAGATGCCGCGGTCCTGCTCCATCTCCATCCAGTCCGAGGTCACGCCCTTGCGGTCGCCCTTGCCGTGCACGGCGCCCGCCGAGGAGATCGCGGCGGCGTGCAGCGCCAGGGCCTCGGTCAGGGTGGACTTTCCGGCGTCGGGGTGGGAGATCACCGCGAACGTCCGCCGCCGGGAGGCCTCGCGTACGACCTCAGACTCCTGCTTGGTGGCGCCCGCCGTGTCCACGCTCATTTCCGCTGTCCGATCCGCCTCGTGTGACTACCCGTTTCCCGGCCCACCAGCCTACGCTCGTCGGAGCGCCGCCCCGACCGCGCGGGGCCCGGCCCCTCGAACCCCCTACGCCTTCGCGGGTCCCTCGGTTCCCTCCACCCTCTCCGGTTCCTCGGACTCCCGGACGGCCTCGGCGACACGGCGGAGCAGCTCCTCACGGCCGGTGCCACCGGGGTAGACCGCCACGAGCACCCGGTCGCGCCGCGGCTCCGGCGCGGTGTGCAGCATCGGCTCGGCGGCCCGGCGGACGAACTCCATGGCCTCGTCGAAGCGCGCCCACACCTCGCGGACGTCCTGCTCCGGGCCGCGCAGCCACCCGCGCAGGACGTGGTTGTGCGCCGCGATGAGCGACGCCGCCACCACCCCGGCGGCCAGTGAGCGGTCACCGCCTCCCCCGCGCCGCGCCAGGTAGCGGCTGAAGGCGGCCTGGTAGCGGGCGGTCATCGCCACCTCCCGGTCGCGCAGGCGGGCGTGAGCGCGGACCAGGCGGTAGCGGGGCACGGTGATCTCCGGATCGCCCAGGTACCCCTGGAGCACCAGCCGGGTGGCGGAGAGGACCGACGTCAGCGGGTCGTCCGGGGAGGCCTCCAGGAAGCCCTCGACCGTGGCGAACAACTCGTCGTGCTCGGCGAAGAGGATGTCCTCCTTCGAGCCGAAGCGGCGGAACAGGCTGCGTCGGCTCACGCCCGTGGCCGCGGCGATCTGGTCCATCGTCGTGGCCTCGAAGCCGTCCTCGGTGAACAGCCGCACCGCGGCCAGCACCACGGCGCGGGTGTCCCCGCGCGCCTGACCGCCCCGGCCTCCCGAGTTCTCCATGGGCCGCGCCCCCTTCGTCCGGTGTCTGGGAGGGCTGTGCGCCCCCATCTGTGTACTTCATCCCTTCCACCCCTTATCCTGGCACTGGATGCCAAAGAATGGCACGCGGTGCCATCTCCCGGGACCGCCGCCAGGGGAGGAATGCAGATGAGCGACTTCGACCTGTTCAGAACCACCGAGGAGCACGAGGAGCTGCGCGAGGCCGTACGCTCCGTCGCCGAGGACAAGATCGCCCCGCACGCGGCGGAGGTGGACGAGAGGAGCGCCTTCCCCCAGGACGCCCTCGACGCGCTGGTGGCCACGGACTTCCACGCCCCGCACATCGCCGAGGAGTACGACGGTGTGGGCGCCGACGCCCTGGCCACCTGCATCGTCATCGAGGAGGTCGCCCGCGTGTGCGCCTCCTCCTCCCTGATCCCCGCCGTCAACAAGCTCGGCACCATGCCGCTGATCCTGGGCGCCTCCGAGGAGGTCAAGCGGCGCTACCTGCCCGAGGTGGCCAGCGGCGGGGCGATGTTCTCCTACGGCCTGTCCGAGCGCGAGGCCGGTTCCGACACCGCGAGCATGCGCACCCAGGCCGTCGCCGACGGCGACGGCTGGATCCTCAACGGCCAGAAGTCCTGGATCACCAACGCCGGGGTCAGCAAGTACTACACGGTGCTGGCGGTGACCGACCCCGAGGGCGCGCGCGGCCGCAACGTCTCCGCCTTCGTGCTGCACGCCGACGACGAGGGCTTCACGCTGGGCGAGCCCGAGCGCAAGCTCGGCATCAAGGGCTCCCCCACCCGCGAGCTGTTCTTCGACAACGTGCGCGTCCCCGGCGACCGCATCGTCGGCGCCCCGGGCGAGGGCCTCAAGATCGCGCTGCGCACCCTGGACCACACCCGCGTCACCATCGGCGCGCAGGCCGTCGGCATCGCGCAGGGCGCGCTGGACCAGGCGGTGGCCTACGTCAAGGAGCGCAAGCAGTTCGGCAGGCACATCGCCGACTTCCAGGGCGTGCAGTTCATGCTCGCCGACATGGCGATGAAGCTGGAGACCGCGCGGCAGATGGTCTACGTGGCCGCCGCCAAGTCCGAGCGCGGCGACGACGACCTGCCGTTCTACGGCGCCGCCGCCAAGTGCTTCGCCTCCGACGCCGCCATGGAGATCACCACCGACGCCGTGCAGCTCCTGGGCGGCGCGGGTTACGTGAAGGACTTCCCCCTGGAGCGCATGATGCGCGACGCCAAGATCACCCAGATCTACGAGGGCACCAACCAGATCCAGCGCATGGTCATGGCCCGCCAGCTGCTCAAGTAGCGGCCCGGAGACACGGGAAGACCCTGCTCACGGCCGGTCTCCGCGAAGACGCGGGCCGTGGAGCGGGGTCTTTTCCGTGTGCTGCGCCGTGCCGTCGCGCGAGTCCGCCGGAAGCGGGCTGTTCCGGCCGTGTTCCGCCGGGAGTGCGCGAGCCCCCGTCCCACCGCGCGCCGGTCCCCCGGCGCGCGGCCGGGGGCCGCGTGAGGGGCCCGGCTCTCAGGAGCGGGAGGTCAGAGCGTGGCCTCGCGGACGAAGCGGCCCAGCGGGATGGGGTCGCGGCCGAGCGCCGCGCGCACGTCCTCGGTGACCTCGGCCGCCCTGCCCCGGACCGCGGCGGCGAAGCGCTCGTTGAGGGTGTCGATGAAGCGGTCGTTCCACCCCCGGTCCGCGGCGCGGAAGTAGAAGCCCGCCTCGTCGACGGCCTTGAACCGCCACACCGGGCTCTCGGTGCCCCGGGTCTGCTTGACCACCTCGCGGAAGGTGAGCGGCTGCGGGCCCGTGAGCGTGTACTCCCTGCCGCTGTGGTCGTCCAGCAGGGCCGCGACGGCGGCGTCGGCCACGTCGCGGGCGTCCACGAAGCTGACCTCGGTCCTCTTCTTGACCGGCAGTTCGAGGCGGCCGTTGCGCGAGCGCGCCAGACCGGCGAACATCCCCTCGGTGAAGTCCTGGAAGAGCCAGTTGGACCGCAGCACGGTCCACCGGCCGAACAGGTCCCTGGCCCGCAGCTCGGCGGCGCGCTGGTCGGAGTCCGACGGCGCGTACTCGCTGCCCATGGCGGTCAGGACCACGGCGTTGACGGCCCCGGCCGCGGCGGCCCTCTCCAGGAACCCGGCGACCCGGTTGCCCAGCGCGCTCCCGACCGGTGTCACCACGAGGACGTTCTTGACGCCGTCGAGGATCTCGTCCCAGTTGGAGGTGTCGGTCCAGTCCAGACGGGTCTTCGAGGTGCGGGACGCGCCCGTCGCGGGCAGGCCGCGACTCCTCAGCTGGGTGAGGACGCGGCGGCCCACCATTCCGGTGGCTCCGGTGACCAGAGTGCTCATCGTCTACAAGGTACCGACGCTCGGACCGGACACGAACCGTCCTCGCCGCGTCGGGCCCGGCGCGGACCCGCGCGGGCCGGCCCCGCCCTCAGGCCCGGCTCCGCGGCCGCCGCGCCTCCATCCCCAGGACCAGGACGGCGCCGACGGCGGCCACGACCAGGTTGGCGAGCACCTCGTGGCCCTCGAAGGCCGCCACGCGGGGCACGACGAAGCGGTTGAACGAGTTGAGGGCCACACCCAGGAACGGCTGGTACCAGAGGTGGTCGACGGCGCCGCTGACGCCGACGAGGACGAGCAGGACGCCGACGCCCTGGATGACCTTGCGCATACCCCCGACGCTAGAGCCGGGGCGCGCGCGGCGCATCGGCCGACCGTCCAGTCCCGCCCGGCCGCCCGCCGGGCGCGCGTCGGCCGAACGGCCGAGGGCGCTCGTCCCGCGCCCCGACCGCCCCCGCCCTCCGGGAGCGGTCCCGAACGTAGACTGCACGGCGATGAACGCTATGGCCGGGCGGTGCGGCGCGCGCGACTGGATCGTGGACTCCTCCATCTTCCTGATCGCCCTCCTCTCCGTGCTGATGAACGCCGCCGAGTTCCCCCACCTGCCCGTCCGGGAACCGGTCCTGCCCGTGTGGCTCAAGGCCGCCGACGCGGCCCTCTCCCTGCTGGCCTGCCTGGCGCTGTGGTGGCGGCGGCGCTGGCCGGTCCAGATCGCCGTCGTGCTCGTCCTGTACTCCGCCGTCTCCGGTCTGGCCTCGGGCGCGATGCTCATCGCCCTGTTCTCCCTGGCCGTGCGCCGTCCGCCCCGCACCAGCCTGGCGGTGTACGGGCTGAGCGTGGGCGCCTCGCTCGTGCACGCCGCGCTGTGGCCCGACCCGCACGCCCCGTTCCTGGTGATCCTCCTGCTGGGGGCCGCCCTCCAGGGCGCCGTGACCGGCTGGGGGCTCACCGTCCAGCACCGGCGCGAGCTGGTGGAGTCCCTGCGCGACCGGGCCCTGCACGCCGAGACGGAGGCGCAGCTGCGCGCCGAGCACGCCCAGCACCAGGTCCGCGAGGCCATGGCCCGCGAGATCCACGACGTGCTCGGGCACCGGCTGTCGCTGCTGAGCGTGCACGCGGGCGCCCTGGAGTACCGGCCCGGCGCCCCCGCCGAGGAGGTGGCCCGGTCGGCGAAGGTGATCCGCGAGAGCGCCCACCAGGCCCTCCAGGACCTGCGGGAGGTGATCGGCGTGCTGCGCGCGCCCGTCGGGGAGCTGCCGCAGCCGACCATGGCCGACCTGCGGCAGCTGGTGGAGGAGGCCGACGAGGCCGGGACCCGGGTGGAGTTCGTGCAGGAGTGCGCCGGGACGGTCCCCGAGCGCACCGGGCGCACCGCCTACCGGATCGTCCAGGAGGGGCTGACGAACGTGCGCAAGCACGCCCCGGGCGCCACCACGCGCGTACTGGTCCGGGGAGCCCCGGGCGACGGCCTGCTGGTGGAGGTGGGCAACGACCCCTCCCCCGGCGCCCCTCCCGCGGCGTCGGGCGGGGACGGCGACGGCCAGGGCCTGGTCGGGCTCGCCGAGCGGGTGTCCCTGGCCTCGGGGCGGCTGGAGCACGGCCCGGACGGTCGGGGTGGCTGGCGGCTGGCGGCATGGCTACCGTGGCCGACATGAGCGAGACGGAGCGGGAGATCGGGGTCGTGCTCGTCGATGACGACGCGCTGGTCCGGGTCGGCCTGGTGATGATGATGGGCGGCGCGCCCGACATCCGGGTGCTGGCCGAGGCCGAGGACGGGAGCGCGGTGGTCGACCTGGTGGCGCGCCACTCCCCCGACGTGGTCCTGATGGACATCCGGATGCCGACGGTGGACGGGCTGACCGCCACCGAGCGGCTGCGGGCCCTGGAGAACCCGCCCGAGGTGCTGGTGCTGACCACCTTCGACGCCGACGAGCACGTGCTGCGCGCGCTGCGGGCGGGCGCGGCCGGGTTCCTGCTCAAGGACACCCCTCCGGCGGAGATCGTGGAGTCGGTGCGCCAGGTGTCCCGGGGCATGTCGGTGCTCTCCCCGGCGGTGACGCGGCGGCTGGTCGAACGGGTGGGCGCCAACGACCGCGGCGAGCGGGCCCTGCGTGCGCGCGAGAGGCTCTCGGCGCTCAACGGCCGGGAGTTGGAGGTGGCCGTGGCGGTCGGCGAGGGCCGGTCCAACGCCGACATCGCCTCGGCCCTGTTCCTGAGCGTGCCGACGGTCAAGACGCACGTGTCGAGCATCCTCACCAAGCTCGGGCTCAACAACCGCGTCCAGGTGGCGCTGCTCGTGCACGACGCCCAGCTCCTGGACGGGAGGGGCTGACCCGCCTTCCGCCGCCTCCGCGGCCGTCCAGCGCCGCCTCACGGCCCCCTCCCGCCCCGCCGCGGCCGTCCCGAGCCATGCCCGGGCCCGTCCTGGGTAGCCGGGGGGTGAAGGGACACCGACACGGAAGGGGGCTGCGGCCGAGGTGAGTGACCGCGACGACTACGCAGAGGTGCTCGACGCCGTCATGGAGAGGGTGCGGTCGCACATCGGCGAGGGCCGGGTCGCCGACTACATCCCCGAACTGGCCAACGTGGACCCGGACGAGTTCGGGTTCGCCGTGGCCACGGTGGACGGCGACCTGTACAGCGTCGGCGACCATTCCCGGACGCGCTTCTCCATGCAGAGCATCACCAAGGTGTTCACCCTGGCGCTGGTGATGAGCAGGTCCGGGGACAGCGTGTGGAAGCGGGTCCACCGGGAGCCCTCGGGCAACTCCTTCAACTCCCTGTACCAGCTGGAGTTCGAGAGCGGTGTGCCCCGCAACCCGATGATCAACCCGGGCGCGCTCATCGTCACCGACCAGCTGCTGTCCGACACCGGGGACGCCGTCGGCGCCCTGGGGGAGCTGCTGTGCGCGGAGACGGGCGACCCCGACCTGCACACGGACAACCTGGTGGCGCGCTCGGAGGACGAGCACGGCGACCGCAACCGGTCGCTGGCCTACCTCATGTCCAGCTTCGGCAACATGCGCAACCCGGTGCCGGAGGTGCTGGACCACTACTTCCGGCAGTGCGCGATCACCGTCAGCTGTGAGGAGCTGGCCCGGGTGGGGCTGCTGCTGGCGCGCCACGGCAGGCGCGCGGACGGCTCCCAGCTGCTCAGCCGCTCCGACGCGCGCCGCGTCATGGCGGTGATGCTCACCTGCGGCACCTACGACGCCGCGGGCGAGTTCGCCTACCGTGTCGGCCTGCCCTGCAAGAGCGGGGTGGGCGGCGGCATCCTCGCGATCGTGCCGGGTCGCTGCTCCGTGGCGGCGTGGGGGCCCGGCCTGGACGCCAAGGGCAACTCGGTGACGGCGGCGCTGGCCCTGGAGGCCTTCACCGACATCACCAACTGCTCCGTGTTCTGACCGCTCCGACCGCTCAGTCGTCCCGGTCGGCCGGTTCGAAGCTGCGGGACATGTGGTCCAGCAGCGCCCGGTTCTGCTCGGGGTCGTCGTTGTCGGCGACCAGGAACAGGGCGTAGCCGATGTCCTCGGTGTGGAAGCCGCGGTTGACGGCGTGCATGTCGCCGTTGCCGAAGGTGAACTCCCAGTCGGCGGCGCTGACGTAGTCCTCCGCCCAGTCGGCCTCCACGTCCTCGATGCCGATCAACTCGTAGCCGCTGAAGTTGTTGCTGCCGACGGGCTCGAACTCGCGCCAGTCGTCCCCGGCGTCGGGGTTGGGGTCGTCGGTCTGGTCCACCAGCAGGTAGCCGCCGTCGGGGTTGCGGAAGTAGACCATGTGGCCCTCGCGCTCGACGTTCCAGCCCTCGGGGACGTCCACGGAGAAGCCGCTGGGGTCCTCGTGGCGGGTGAGGGGCCCCCAGACCTCCTCCACTGCGTCCTCGTCCCGCTCTTCCTCCGACTCCTCGTCCGAGGGCTGCGCGGACTCCCGCGGCGTCTCCTCGGCGGCGGACGCGCTCTCCTCGGCGGGGGGCGTCGGCTCCTCCGCGCCGGGGTCGGCGGCGGCCTCCTGGCCCGAGCCGTCGACCAGCCCGGTGTCGGCCCCGCCCGAGCGGTTCATGCTCACCAGGAGGCTGGTGGTGGCGCCCGCGACGAGGAGCACGAACACGGCGGCGGCGACCAGCAGCGTCCGCCGGACGGAACCGGGGCGCCCCTCACGGCGGGGGGCGGCCGGGCCGGGGACCGGCGGTTCGGCGCGGACGGCCGCCTCCGCGACCCCCTCAGGCTCCGGCGCGGGCACGGTGGTGACCATCGCGGGGGCGGCGGTCTCGGGGGTGTCGTCCGCGTCCCGGATCTCGCGCAGCAGGGCGCGCACCTCGCCGACCGACGGCCGGTCCTCCGGGCGCTTCTCGCACAGGGCCTCCAGGACCGGGCGCAGCGGACCGGCGTTGACCGGCTCGGGCAGGTCCTGGGTGACGATGGCGGTCAGCGTGGCCATCGGGGTCGGCCGCTCGAAGGGCAGGGCGCCCTCGACCGCCTGGTAGAGGGTGACGCCCAGGGCCCACATGTCCGAGGCCGGGGTGGCCGAGTGCCCGTGCGCGACCTCCGGGGCCAGGTAGCTCGGCGAGCCGATCAGCAGCCCGGTGCTGGTCAGGTGGGTGGCGCCGTCCAGGTGGGCGATGCCGAAGTCGGTCAGGACCGCGCGGTCGTTGCCCGCGATGAGCACGTTGCCCGGCTTGATGTCGCGGTGCACGATGCCGCGGGCGTGCGCCTCGGCCAGCCCCGCCGCCATCTGCTCGCCGATCCCGGCGGCCCGCCGGACCGGCAGCGCGCCCTCGTCGCGGACGAGGTCGCCCAGGGAGGGGCCGCGGACCAGTTCCATGACGATCCACGGACGGCCGTCCTCCTCGGCCACGTCGAACACCGTGATGATGGCGGGG
This sequence comes from Nocardiopsis sp. CNS-639, assembly GCF_000381685.1. Classification (NCBI taxonomy): domain Bacteria; kingdom Bacillati; phylum Actinomycetota; class Actinomycetes; order Streptosporangiales; family Nocardiopsidaceae; genus Nocardiopsis; species Nocardiopsis sp. CNS-639. The sequence continues at coordinate 104,047 of NZ_KB906856.1, read as the reverse complement.
TGGCTGAGCTGCGCCGCGCTGCGCGCCTCGCGCAGCATGCGGGTGCGCAGCACCTCGACCTCGTGCGGGGGCAGGTTCGGCGGTGTGGTCAGCTCCTTGACGGCGACCGGCCGGTCCAGGAGGGTGTCGGTGCCCTGCCAGACCCGCCCCATGCCTCCGGAGCCGATGACCTCGTCCAGACGGTACCGGTTGACCAGGAGGCGACGGGGGTCGGCTTCGGAACTGTTCATGAAGGCGCTGTTCCTCTGTGCGGAGGGGCGGTGCGGGGAGTACGGGGCGCGGCTGAGGAGGAGCCCCTGGGCGTTAGCGAGTCTAGGATCCCCCGGCCACTGTTGGCGCTCCCCGCCACGGTGTCATGTGCCTTCCCCCGGCGGGGGAGTCCGGGAGCACGCCCCTGACATGGGCGGATTCCGTCGGAGGCACCGCGCGGCGCCGGACCGGCGGGACGGGGATCACCGGGCGTGTCCGCCCGGCCCGCGCCGCACGGACTCGTGCGGGGGGCGGCGTCGGCCGTCGCCCGGGTCGTCGGGCGACACGGGCGTGCGGGGGCCGCCTCAGGACCCGCGCAGCAGCCGCGCCAGGAAGTCCGACAGGGACGACGGGCCGCCGGACGCCCGTCTCCCCGGCCCGGGCCCGTCGGCGGGCGGGAGCGGCGCCGCCTCCCCGGGCCCGTGCGGCAGGGGCTCCCGCGGGGCGAACTCGACGGGGAGCCGGACGGGGGACCAGGACAGGGCCGACAGCCGCCAGCGCAGCTGGTCGGGCGGGACGGCCAGGCGCAGCCCGGGCAGGCGGGTGAGCAGGACGCGGACCGCGACGGCGACGACGGTGGTCGCCTCCTCGATGGCGGGGCACCGGTGCGGCCCCGCGCCCCAGGCCACGTGCGCCCGGTTGGCGGTCTCCTCCATCCGCTCGGCGTTCTCCAGGGCGAAGAAGTGGTTCGCGGCGGCCAAGGCCATCAGCACGGGGGTCCCCGCCCCGATCACCCGGCCGTCGTCCAGGGGCACGTCCACGCGCGGGTAGAGGACGGGGAAGTTGGTGATCGGAGGGTCCCGCCACAGCACGCGGTCGAGGGTCTCCGCCAGGGAGGCGTCGGAGGGCGGGGGCGCGGCGGGCCCGGAGGGGCCGGTCAGGCAGGCGCGCAGGACCGCGTCGATCAGGTGCGCGGTCGGCTCGTTGGCGGCGGCGACCAGCAGGAGCTGCATGACCGACTCCTCGTCGCTGAGGGCGGCGCGGTGCCGGATCATCCGCGTCGTGAGGTCGTCGGCGGGTTCGCGGCGCCTGGCCGCCACCGCCTCCGACAGCACCCGCTCGGCCTCCGCGCCGGACCTCCGCGCGTCCACGCCGAGCCACAGGTCGCGCACGGCGGCGGCCAAGCGCGTGCCCTGGTCCTCGTCGAGGCCGAGGAGGTCGTTCATGACCAGCCGCGGCAGCACGCGCGCGTACTCGCCGAGGAGTTCGGCCCGCCCCCACGCGCAGAACCGGTCGATGAGCCGGTCGGCGCAGCGGCTGGTGGTCCGGCGCAGGCGTTCGGCGCCGACGCCGCCGAGGACGTCGGTGACGACCCCGCGGTAGCGCTCGTGCTCCGCGCCGTCGACGTACAGGGCGCTGGTGCGGGGGGCCAGCATCGGTGTCAGCGCGGATTCCGGGCCGACCCGCCCCTCGTTGAGGTCGCGCCACAGCCTGGAGTCGTGGCTGAACGCGGTGGTGTCCCGGGACCAGGAGATGAGGGTGGCGTAGTCGGTGACCAGCCACCCGTGCACGCCGGGTTCGATCTCGACCGGGACCACGGGCCCGTGGTCGGCGCGCATCCCGGCGTACACGGAGTAGGGGTCGGGGTGCGGCTCATCGCGGTGCAGCGCGGCTCGGGGACATCCAGAGGACACGGGTACCTCGGCGGGGGATCGGGTACGGGCTCGGCCCGCGTCCCCCACGCGGGAGGTCGGGGGCGGGGGGACTCGGCGGCCGGGGCGGGGACCGCGCGTGCGGGGCGTACGGGCACGGCGCCGCACGGGCACGCCCGGACCGTGCGGCCTCGCGCAACCCTAGCCGCCCGCCCCGGACGGGCGCGAGACCCGCCCTCGCGTCCTCCACCGGGGCGGAGGGCCCCTCGGAACCGAGACGGCCCTCCACGACCGGGGGGAGGGTCGCGGATGCTCCCCGCGCCCCTCCCCCTCGCCGTCCTCCGGTACTCCGGTCAGGAGTCGGCGGCCCCGTCCCGCGCCAGCGGGCGGAACCGGCGCAGCCGCTGGCTGTTGCTGACGACGAAGACGCTGGAGAAGGCCATGGCGGCTCCGGCGATCATGGGGTTGAGCAGCCCCGCCGCCGCCAGCGGGATCGCGGCGGCGTTGTAGGCGAAGGCCCAGAACAGGTTGCCCTTGATGGTGCTGAGGGTCCTGCGGGAGAGGCGGATGGCGTCGGCGGCGGCGCGCAGGTCGCCGCGCACCAGGGTCAGGTCGCTGGCCTCGATGGCCACGTCCGTCCCCGTGCCCATCGCCAGCCCCAGGTCCGCCTGGGCCAAGGCGGCGGCGTCGTTGACCCCGTCTCCGACCATCGCCACCGTGCGCCCCTCGCCCTGCAACCGCTGCACGACCTCGACCTTGTCGCGGGGCAGGACCTCGGCGACCACCTCGTCGATGCCGACCCGGTCGGCCACCGCACGGGTCACCGCACGGTTGTCCCCGGTGAGCAGGATCGGGGTGAGCCCCAGCTCGCGGAACCTGCGGACGGCCTCGGCGCTGGTGGGCTTGACCGTGTCGGCCACCACCAGCACGCCCCGGACGCGGCCCTCCCAGCCCACCGCCACGGCGGTGCGGCCCTCCGCCTCGGCGTCGGCGAGGGCGGTGGCCAGCCGGTCGGGCAGGACGGCGCCGTCCTCCTCCAGCAGCGCGACCCGGCCGACGGCCACGGCGCGGCCCCCGACGGTCCCCCGGACTCCCAGGCCCTCGGCGTTGGCGAAGTCCTCGGGGGACGGGAGCGCGCCCACGCGGTCGGCTGCCCCGGCGGCGACCGCCCGCGCGATGGGGTGCTCGGAGGCGTTCTCCAGGGCCCCGGCCAGGCGCAGGACCTCCTCCTCGTCCTCGCCCTCGGCGGTGAACACGCCGGTCAGGGTCATCCGGCCGGTGGTGACGGTGCCGGTCTTGTCCAGCACGACCGTGTCCACGCGCCGGGTGTCCTCCAGCACCTCGGGGCCCTTGATGAGGATGCCCAGCTGGGCGCCGCGCCCGGTGCCCACCATCAGGGCCATGGGCGTGGCCAGGCCCAGGGCGCACGGGCAGGCGATGATGAGCACCGCGACCGCGGCGGTGAAGGCGGTCGGGGCGGACGCCCCCAGCACGAGCCAGACGACGAGCGTGGCGAGCGCGACGAGGATGGCGATCGGGACGAAGACCCCGGAGACGCGGTCGGCCAGGCGCTGGACCTCGGCCTTGCCGTTCTGGGCCTCCTCCACCAGGCGCGCCATCTGGGCGAGTTGGGTGTCCGAGCCGACCCGGGTGGCGCGCACGACGAGGCGCCCGCCCGCGTTGACGGTCGCGCCGACCACGGAGTCGCCGGGGGCGACCTCCACCGGCACCGACTCACCGGTGAGCATGCTCATGTCCACGGCGGAGGTGCCCTCCTCCACCACGCCGTCGGTGGCCACCTTCTCCCCCGGCCGGACGAGGAAGCGGTCGCCGACGACGAGCCGGTCCACGGGCACCGACTCCTGCCGCGAGTCCGCGCCGCGCAGGACGGTGGCCTCCCTGACCCCGAGTTCGAGCAGGGCGCGCAGGGCGGCGCCCGCGCGCCTCTTGGAGCGGGCCTCGAAGTACTTGCCGAGGAGGATGAAGGTGGTAACCCCGGCGGCCACCTCCAGGTAGATGTTGCCCGACCCGTCGCCGCGGGCGACGGTGAACTCGAAGGGGTGGATCATCCCCGGCATGCCCGCGGTCCCGAGGAACAGCGCGTACAGCGACCACAGGAACGCCGCCGACACCCCGAGGGAGACCAGCGTGTCCATGGTGGCGCTGCCCAGCCTGAGGTTCTTCCAGGCGGCGACGTGGAAGGGCAGCGCGCCCCAGACGACCACGGGCGCGGCCAGGGTCAGCGAGGCCCACTGCCAGTGGGTGAACTGCAGGGCGGGGATCATCGCCATCGCGATGACCGGTACCGACAGGACCGCGCTGACGATCACCCGGTCGCGCAGCGCGCGGGTGGGGTCGGCGGGTTCCGCGGCGTCCTCGGCCGCCTCGGGTTCGGCCCGGGGGACGGTGGCGGTGTAGCCCGCCTTCTCGACCTGGGCGACGAGGTCCTCCACCGGGGTGGGCGTGCCGTCGAAGGAGACGCGGGCCCTCTCGGTGGCGAAGTTGACGGTGGCGGTGACCCCGTCGAGCTTGTTGAGCCGTTTCTCGACCCGGTTGGCGCAGGCGGCACAGGTCATGCCGCCGATGTCCAGTTCGACCGGTGCGGTGTCGGCCCGGCCCGCCGCGGCTGCGCTGCTGCTCATAGCCCTTCCTCTGCCCTGCGTGTCGTCCCCGTGCTCTCGTGGACGGTCCTGCGTTCCGGGGCCGGGCGGCCCCGGAGCCCGGTGCGGGCGGACGTCCCGCCCGCGCTCCGGAACTCCCCCGCGGGCCGGGGTCGGCGGTGCGCCGTTCCCGTCCGGACCGCGGGGTCCGGTGTGCGCGTCAGCCGCGCACCTCGTACCCGGCCTCGTCGATGGCGGCGCGGACCGACGCGTCGTCGACCGGGCCGTCGCTGGTGACGGTCACCTTCTTGCTGTCGAGGTCGACCTTGACGTCGGTGACCCCCGCGACCCCGCTGACCTCCTCGGTGACGGAGTTGACGCAGTGTCCGCAGCTCATGCCGTCAACGGTGTAAACAGCGGTGCTGGTGGCAGCCATTTCGCCTCCTGGGGCATGTGTGCTGTACCGGTCCTGCTGGGACCGGTCTCCGATGCACTCAACATACCCCTTGGGGGTATGGTGCTGTCAAATGTCCGCCGAGCGCGCCGCCCCCGGAAACGACGAAGGCCCCCGCACGCGACGTGCGAGGACCTCGGGCGGCGGCCACGGGGACCGGGGAGGCGTTCGGCGCCCCGGCGGGCGGTCCGGATACCCTCCCCCCGTTCTCCGGGGGCGGCCCGTGTTCGGACCGGAGAGCGGGGCGGTGGGTGCACCGGACTGCGCGCGGCGGGGCGGCCGGAAGCTGGAAGGGGGGACGGGGGGTCGGGGGCGGGACGCGGATCAGGAAAAGGGGAAAGAGGAGACGGGGACTACTCGGTTTTGAGTTCCAGGCGTGCGACCACGCGTTCGCTCACGTGGTGGTTGTTCAGCGTGAACCCGGCCCTGCGGAACATCTCCACCGTCCCGGTGTAGACCTCGGCGCTGGGCGCCCGCCCTCCGGCGGTGTCCACCGGATAGGCCTCCAGGACGCGCGCGCCGTTGGCCCGGGCGTACTCGATCGCCCCGTCCAGCAGGCGGCTGCCCAGGCCGCGCCTGCGCCGACGGGGCGGGAGCCAGAAGCAGACCAGCGACCACACGCCGGGCTCACGGGGATCGGCCGGGCGCAGGGACCGCGACCGCGACAACCGGATGAAGTCCTCCCGGGGCGCCACGGACACCCACCCGCAGGGGCCGTCCTCGTCGTAGGCGAGCAGGCCGGGCACCCGCCCGTCCAGGGTCAGGCGCCGCAGCTCCTCCTTGTTGTCCACACCGCGCTGGGAGCGGTCGCAGGAGGTGCTCGCCGTGTGGTCCTTGGCCCGCCTCCGGAAGAAGGTGCACCAGCAGTGCCCGTAGGCTCCGGTCGGTCCGAACAGGTTCTCCAGGTCTTCCCACCGCTCGGCGGTGGCGGGCTCGATTGAGACGATGGACATCGGACTCCCTCGACGAGACACACGGGCCGCCACAACTGTGATCCAGCACACTAGCGATTATTCGCCGTGACCGAAAGAACACAGATGCACTGAAAAGCCTTACCTGATGGGTTCTGTCATCGAATGACCCGTTGAAGACGCCGGTGGGGCGGGGGATGCGTTCTCCCCCGCCCCACCGGCGAACGGACCGGAACCCCGTCCGGAGCACGGGACGGCTCGGGGCCCGTGCGGCGCGGGCCCCGACCAGCGGCCCTCAGACCTTGTCGGTCTCGGCCGCCGCCTCCCTCTCCCTGGGCTCCCAGCACTCCACTCCGCGCAGGTCGGGCAGCCGGTCCCGCGTGAACACGGGGTCGATGCCCTGGCGCCGCTGGTCGTTGTAGTCCTTGAGCACCCGTGCCGCGATCGCGGCCAGCGGTGTGATGGCCACGAGGTTGATCAGCGCCATCATGCCCATGGTCGTGTCCGCCAGCGTCCAGACCAGGTCGATCGAGCCCAGCGAGCCGAGGAAGCTGGCCACGAGGAAGACGATCTTGTAGCCGAGCATGACGCGCCGGTCGGTGGTCAGGTACTCCAGGTTCGATTCGCCGTAGTAGTAGTTGCCCAGCACCGACGTGAACGCGACCAGGAGGATGATCAGCGTCATCAGGTGCAGCGCCCAGGGGCCCAGGGCCTCGGTGACCGCGATCTGGGTGAGGTCGCCCTCCAGCTCGCGTTCGGAGCCGCCCTCGTAGCCGATGAGGATGATGAAGGCCGTGATGGAGCAGACCACGAGGGTGTCGAAGTAGACGCCGAGGGTCTGCACCAGGCCCTGCTTGGCGGGGTGGGTGACGGCGGCGCTGGCCGCGGCGTTGGGGGCCGATCCCAGGCCCGCCTCGTTGGAGAACATGCCCCGGCGCACGCCCTGGATGATCACCGTGCCCAGACCGGCGGCGGCGAACTCGCGGATGCCGAAGGCGTGCTCGAAGATGAGCGCGAACATCCCGGGGACGCGCTCGAAGTTCATCCCCACGATGATGACGCCCATGATCAGGTAGATCAGCGCGAAGGCCGGGATCAGCGCCTGCGCGGTGTTGGCGATCCTGCGCACGCCGCCGAAGATCACCATCGCGGTGACCGCCACGAGCACGACCCCGACCGCGGCCGACAGCCCCAGGCCCGCGTCCACGTTCATGTTCTGGGCGGAGTTGGTGACGGCCCCGGCGATGGTGTTGCTCTGCACGGCGTTGAAGACCATCGGGAAGGTCAGGATGAGGACGATGGCGAAGAGCACGCCCATCCAGCGCTGGCCCAGGCCCTTCTCCATGTAGTAGGCCGGTCCGCCCCGGTAGCCGGTGGAGTCCCTGACCTTGTAGAGCTGGGCCAGGGTGGACTCGACGAAGCTGGCCGCGCAGACCACGATCGCCATCGTCCACATCCAGAAGACGGCGCCCGGGCCGCCCAGGGAGATGGCGACGGCCACGCCGACGATGTTGCCCGTGCCGATGCGGGCCGCGGCCGAGATCATGAACGCCTGGAGCGAGGAGACGGCCTTGCCCCCGTCGGGGGCGATCTCGGGCTTGCTCTTGAGCACCCGGAACATCTCCGGGAGCATCCGGATCTGGACGACGCCCGTCCGGACGGTGAGGTAGAGGCTCACCACCACGAGGAGCGGGATCAGGATCCAGGACCAGAAGAAGTCGTTGTTGAACGTCGCGATGGCGTCTGTCAGACGCGCGTCCAGGGTGGGCGCTTGGTCGGCAGGCAACACGGGGAGGGGCTCCTTCACTCCATAAGAGGACAACCGCTCCCACATACCCCTGAAGTACGCGGAATCACCATCCGGAACACGCCGTGCCCGGATGGTGATGTCCCCGTTATCCGCCTCCGGTCCGCGGAGCCGCCCCGGAGGACCCCGCGCGCGGCCGCGGGCTCAGCCCTCGTGGACCAGGTCGGCGTAGGACGGGTTCTTCTTGAGGTACGCCTGCGCGAAGGGGCAGATCGGCACGATCTTGAGCCCCCGCGACCGGATGTGGTCCAAGGAGTCGCGCATGAGGCGGCTCGCCACACCCTTGCCCTCGAAGGAGGGGTCGACCTCCACGTGCGGCAGGGCGTACACGCCCTTGTCGATCAGGTGGTAGGCGGAGAACCCCACCACCGCCCCGTCCGCGCTCACCTCGTAGCGCGAGCGTTCCGGAACGTCGACGACCGTCAGGTCCATGGCACTCTCTCCCACTCCCCGTGTTCGCGCACGCGGTGTGCGCGGGCCAATGACCACGTTCCCACACATAACCACCGCGCACACCCCGGTCACGCGGTCACCGTCCGTGACCGGGACGGGCCGCGGTCCGCCCGGACCGCCCCGGCCGGACGGACGGCCCGGGCCACACGGGGAACCGAGCAACGCGGGGGACCGGACCACACGGGGGCCCGATCCCCACAGGCGGCCGGGTCACACGGCGGGCCGCACGGACGGCCTCGGCGTCACGGGAGACCGGACCGCACGGGAGACCGGACCGCACTGGCGGGCCGCACGGGAGACCGGACCGCACTGGCGGGCCGCACGGGCGGCCGGGTCACCAGCCCCGGCGGGCGGGCCGCTCCGCCTGCCCCGAGGCGGTCGGGTACCGATCCCGCGTGCGGTAGACGACGTAGGGACGGAAGAGGTAGCCGATCGGCGCGCTGAACGCGTGCACCAGGCGGGTGAAGGGCAGCAGGGCGAACAGCCCCAGGCCGACGAGGGCGTGCAGCTTGTACGGGGCCTCGGCGGCGGACATCGCCGCGACATCGGGCTGGAGCACCCAGATGGAGCGGAACCACGGCGACACCGTCCGCCGGTAGTCCTGGGTGTGCCCGCCCGCCACCTCCACCCCGGCGAAGTAGGCGGTCATGCCCAGCCCGGTGACGATGGCCAGGACCAGCACCAGGTACATGAGCTTGTCGTTGCGCGTGGTGGCGCTGAACACCGGCCCCGTCGTGCGGCGGCGCCAGATCAGCAGGACGATCCCGCCGAGCGTGCACACCCCCGCCACGAGCCCGAGCGACAGGGCGGTGACGTGGTAGACGGTGTCGGACACCCCGAGCGCCCGGGTCCAGCCCTCGGGCACGAGCAGTCCCACCGCGTGGCCGCCGATCACCAGGAGCAGGCCGATGTGGAACAGCGGGCTGCCGATCCGCAGCAGTCTGGACTCGTACAGCTCCGACGAGCGGGTGGTCCAGCCGAACCGGTCGTACCGGTACCGCCAGACGAGGCCGCCCACCACCAGGACGAGGACCGCGTAGGGCAGGACGCCCCACAGCAGCAGGTCGAGCGCGCCGTACCCGTTCACCGCTCCTCCCGGTCGTGCCCGGGGGCCTCGGTCCGCGGCAGCGGCGCCCGCACCCCGTACGGTTCCAGGCCCACGTCCTCGGCGGGCGGCCCCTGGGCCGCGAGCCTGCGCACGGCCTCCAGGTCCCCGCGCTCCTGGGCGGGCAGGGTCATCCGGACCGCGTCCACGATCCGCGCGTAGGGCGTGCCGTGGTCGTGCAGGGTCCGGGCCATCAGCTCCAGACCCGGCCGGAAGCGCAGCAGCAGGGCCTCGCCCGCGCGCGCGTCGCCCCGGGCCGCGAACTCCAGGACCACCGCCAGGTGGTCGGGCAGCTCGCGGTTCTCCACCCGCCACCCGGCCTCGGCGTAGACGCGCTTGATCTCGGCCAGGGCGTGCCCCCTGCGGCGGGTGTCGCCGTCGGTGTAGTAGGTCATGTGCAGGGTCCTGCGCCTGCGCAGGTCGAACACGTCCACGTAGTGCTCGCACAGCTCCAGTTCGGAGACGGTGGAGGCGTGGTCGCAGAACTCCCGGAGCGCCGCGCGCACCCCTCCCCTCGGCAGCTCGGCGACCGCGCGGGCCACCAGCGGCAGGCGTTCGAAGAAGGCCTGGTCGGGGTAGCCGAGCAGGACCGAGGCGGCCTGGTGGGTGACCGCCACGCGGTGCGCCCGGCGGATGGCGCGCGCCTCCCCCAGCCACCCGGTGCCGCTCCGTACCGTCCCGTCCGCTCCCCCTGCGTCAGCGGTGGTGCTCATCCTCTCCCCCTCCTCGGCGGCGCGGTCTCGCCGCCACCGCCGCCTTCGTCGTCACCACCCCGTCGGGGTGGGAAGAGCCCTGCGGGTCGGCCGTTGCCGTCCCAGTTGAGGAGGTTGACCCGGCCGCTCGTGTCCGCCTGGGAGTCGCTGGTCTGGCGGGTGCGCAGGGCGTGGAAGTTCTCCACGGTCGCCGCCTGGGGCTGCCCGGAGGCCTCGCCGAAGGGCACGCCCCCGCCCATGCCGCCCATGCCCGGCCCGCCCTCGAAGTCGAGGCTGCACCCGATCTCGTCGATGACCCCGCGGTCGGCCTCGTCCACCCCGTAGGCGGTGGGGATGACGTAGCGCTCGTCGTACTTGGCCAGGGCCAGGAGCCGGTACATGTCCTCGATCTCGGTGCCGGTCATCCCGACGGAGGCGGCGATGGAGTCGTCGCGCTCCCGGCCCAGGTTGATCCGGCGCATGTGGGAGCGCATGGCCGCGAGCCGCCGCAGGACCAGGTCCACGGGGCCGGTGTCGCCCGCGGTGAACAGCTCGGCCAGGTACTCCACGGGGATGCGCAGGGTGTCGATGGCGGCGAAGAGGTTGTCGGCGTCCTCGCCGTCGTGCCCGGTGGAGGAGAGCGCGTCCACCACCGGCGACAGCGGCGGGATGTACCAGACCATCGGCATCGTGCGGTACTCCGGGTGCAGCGGCAGCGCCACCCGGAAGCGCTTGGCCAGCGCGTAGACCGGGGAGCGGGCGGCCGACTCCACCCAGCGGTCGGGGATGCCGTCGCGTCGGGCCGCGGCGCGCACGGCCGGGTCGGTGGGATCGAGGAACACGTCGAGCTGGGCGCGGTACAGGTCCCTCTCGTCCGCCACCGACGCCGCCTCGCGGACCCGGTCGGCGTCGTAGAGGACCACGCCCAGGTAGCGCAGCCGCCCCACGCACGTCTCGGAGCAGACGGTGGGCATGCCCACCTCCACCCGCGGGTAGCAGAACGTGCACTTCTCGGCCTTGCCCGTCTTGTGGTTGAAGTAGACCTTCTTGTACGGGCAGCCGGTGACGCACATGCGCCAGCCCCGGCAGCGGTCCTGGTCGACCAGGACGATGCCGTCCTCGACCCGCTTGTACAGGGCGCCGCTGGGGCAGGCGGCCACGCACGACGGGTTGAGGCAGTGCTCGCAGATGCGCGGCAGGTAGAACATGAAGGTCTCCTCGAAGGAGAACCGCACACTGTCGCCGAGCCTGCGCACGATCGGGTCCCGCCGGGTCAGCTCCGGTCCGCCGCCGAGGTCGTCGTCCCAGTTGGCGCTCCAGCTGACCTTCATGGGCTCGCCGGTGAGCGCCGACCGGGGCTCGGCCACCGGGAAGTCGTCGCCCAGGGGCGCGTTGGTCAGCGTCTCGTAGTCGTAGGTCCAGGGCTCGTAGTAGTCCTGGAGGGAGGGCATGACCGGGTTGGCGAAGATGGTGGCCAGCCGTTTGAGCCGCCCGCCCGCGCGGGGCTTGAGCCGCCCCCTGGCGTCGAGGACCCAGCCGCCCTTCCAGCGCTCCTGGTCCTGGTAGGTGCGCGGGTAGCCCTGCCCGGGCCGCGTCTCGACGTTGTTGAACCACACGTACTCGACGCCGCTGCGGTTGGTCCAGGCCTGCTTGCAGGTGACCGAGCACGTGTGGCAGCCGATGCACTTGTCCAGGTTCATCACCATGGCGACCTGCGCCATGACCCTGCCGACCGGCCGCTCCCCTCCGGAGCCGCCGGTCCCGCCCCCGCCGCCGTGGGCCTGTGCCATCAGTAACGCACCTCCGTGGTCCGCTTGCGCACGACGGTGACCTCGTCGCGCTGGTTGCCGGTCGGGCCGAGGTAGTTGAAGGCGTAGGAGAGCTGCGCGTAGCCGCCGATGAGGTGGGTGGGCTTGACCAGCAGGCGCGTGAGCGAGTTGTGGATGCCGCCGCGCCTGCCGGTGGTCTCGGACTTGGGCACGTCGATGGTGCGCTCCTGGACGTGGTACATGTACACGGTTCCGGCGGGCATCCGGTGCGAGACCACCAGCCGCGCCACCACCACGCCGTTGCGGTTGACCGCCTCCACCCAGTCGTTGTCGGCGGCGCCGATCGCCTCGGCGTCGGCGGGGCTCATCCAGATCGTGGGGCCGCCGCGGGAGAGGGTCTGGAGCAGCAGGTTGTCCTGGTACTCGGAGTGGATCGACCACTTGGAGTGCGGGGTCAGGTAGCGCACGACCACCTCGCGCTGGCCGGTCGGGCCGAGGCGGGGCTCGCCGAACAGGCGGCTGATGTCGAGCGGCGGCCGGTAGACGGGCAGTGCCTCGCCGAACTCGTGCATCCAGTCGTGGTCGAGGTAGAAGTGCTGGCGGCCGGTGAGGGTGTGCCAGGGCTTGTCGTGCTCGACGTTGATGGTGAACGGCGAGTACCGGCGGTCGGGGGCCTCCTTGCCCGACCACTCCGGGCTGGAGCCCACCGTCGTGGGGCCCCGGCTCGCGTCGGAGAAGACCACCCGGCGTTCGGCGGCCTGGTGGATCAGCTCGTCCATGTCGGTGCCGGTGCGCTCGGCCAGGAGGCGGAAGCCCTGCGCGGCCAGGCGGCCGTTGCTGGTGCCGGACAGCGCCAGGATCATCTCGCAGGCCTTGACGTCGGTGTCCAGGGAGGGGCGGCCGTCGGCGACCCCGCCCCGGACGGCGCCGTTGCGCTGGCGCAGCCACTCCACCTCCTTGTCCGGGGTGAAGGACACGCCCTTGACCGGCAGCCCCTTGGACTCGGCCAGCGGCCCCAGGGCGGCCAGCTTCTGCGCGACCTCGGAGTAGTTGCGGCGCACGGGCACGACGGCGGGCATGGTCCGGCCGGGGACGGGCCGTACTCCCTCCGCCTTCCAGTCCGTCGGGACGCCGTGCGGCTGGGCCAGCTCGCCGGGGGTGTCGTGCTGGTGGGGTACGGCCACCAGGTCGGTGACCTCGTCCAGGTGGTCGGCGGCCAGCGCGCTGAACGCCTTCGCCAGGGCGTGGAAGGCGTCGAAGTCGGTGCGGGTCTCCCAGGGCGGGTCGATGGCCGGGTTGAACGAGTGCACGTAGGGGTGCATGTCCGTGGTGGACAGGTCGTACTTCTCGTACCAGGTCGCGGCGGGCAGCACGATGTCGGACAGCAGGGTCGTGCTGGTCATCCGGAAGTCGATGGACAGCAGCAGGTCGAGCTTGCCCTCGGGGACCTCCTCGCGCCAGGTGACGTCGGCGGGCCGGTCCGCGGGCCCGGCGGGTTCGGCCAGCAGGTTGGAGCGGGTGCCGAGCAGGTGCTTGAGGAAGTACTCGTTGCCCTTGGCCGAGGAGCCGAACAGGTTGGACCGCCACACGGTGAGGACCCGGGGCCAGTTGGCGGGGGCGTCGGGGTCCTCTGCGGCGAAGCGCAGGTCACCGCTGTGGAGCTGGTCGGCGACGTACTCCGCGGGGTCCTGCCCGCGCTCGCGCGCCTCGCGTCCCAGGTCGATCGGGTTGCGGTCGAAGGTCGGGTAGGAGGGCATCCACCCCATGCGGGCCGATGCGGCGACCAGGTCGGCGGTGTGCTGGCCGCGCACCCGCCCCGGGCCGAGCGGCGAGGCGAGGGCGTCGGCGCGGTAGGTGTCGTAGCGCCACTGGTCGGTGTGCAGGTACCAGTAGGAGGTTCCGGCCATGAAGCGCTGCGGCCGGGTCCAGTCCGCGGCGGAGGCGAACGCGGCCCACCCCGCGGAGGTGCGGCACTTCTCCTGGCCGACGTAGTGGGCCCAGCCGCCGCCGTTGACGCCCTGGCAGCCGGTGAGCAGCAGCAGGGACAGGAAGGCGCGGTAGGCGTTCTCGCCGTGGAACCACTGGTTGGTGCCCGCGCCGAGGATGATCATGGCCCGGCCGCCGGACTCCTCGGCGGTGGCGGCGAACTCACGGGCGATGCGGGCCGCCCGGTCGGCGGGCACCCCGGTGAGTTCGGCCTGCCAGGCGGGCGTGCAGGGCTCGGCGGCGTCGTCGTATCCGGTGGGCCAGCTGCCGGGCAGGTCGTGGCGGTGCACCCCGTACTGGGCCAGGACCAGGTCGAAGACGGTGGTGACGAGGCGTCCGCCGACCCTGCGGACCGGGACGCCGCGGGTGAGGACCCCGGCCGTGCCGCCGGGGGTGTCGAAGCGGTTCAGGGCGACCTCAGCGGCCTCCCCGCCCTCCGCGTAGAGGGTGAGGGCGGGGACGCGGCCCTCCAGGTCCAGGTTCCACCGTCCGGTCCCGGCCTCGCCCCAGCGGTGGCCGACGGTGCCGTTGGGCGCGACGGGGGCGTCCTCGCCCTCCGGCCAGAACACCGGCTTCCACTCGGCGTTCTCCCCCGTGTCCCCCAGGTCGGCTGCGGTGAGGAACTTGCCGGGGACGAGGCGGCCGTCGCGGCTGTCCAGGGCCACCAGGAACGGCAGGTCGGTGTAGCGGCGCACGTAGTCGTCGAAGCGCGGCGTGGTGCGGTCGACGAACCGCTCCTTGAGGATCACGTGCCCCATGGCCATCGCCAGGGCCCCGTCCGTGCCCGGGTGGGGCGCCAGCCACTCGTCGGCGAACTTGGTGGCGTCGCTGTAGTCCGGGGAGACGACCACCACCTTCTGGCCCCGGTAGCGGGCCTCGGCCATCCAGTGGGCGTCGGGGGTGCGGGTGACGGGGACGTTGGAGCCCCACAGCACCAGGTAGGCGGCGTCCCACCAGTCACCGGACTCGGGGACGTCGGTCTGGTCGCCGAACACCTGCGGCGAGGCCACGGGCAGATCGGCGTACCAGTCGTAGAAGGACAGCATGGAGCCGCCGAGCAGGTTCACGAAGCGCGCGCCCACGCCGTGGGAGACCATCGACATCGCGGGGATCGGCGAGAACCCGGCGACGCGGTCCGGTCCGTACCTGCGGATGGTGAGCACGTGCGCGGCGGCGGCGATCTCCAGGGCCTCGTCCCAGCTGATCCGGACCAGACCGCCCTTGCCCCGGGCCCGCTGGTAGCGGGCGCGCCGGTCGGGGTCGGTGGTGATCTCCTCCCAGGCCGCCACCGGGTCGCCCAGACGGGCGCGCGCCTCGCGGTACATCCGCACGAGAACGCCGCGCGCGTAGGGATAGCGGACGCGGGTGGGCGAATAGGTGTACCAGGAGAAGGCGGCGCCGCGCGGACATCCGCGCGGTTCGTATTCGGGGCGGTCCGGGCCGACCGACGGGTAGTCGGTGGCCTGCGTTTCCCAGGTGATGATTCCGTCCTTGACGTAGACGTCCCAGGAACACGAACCCGTGCAGTTCACGCCGTGCGTGGAACGGACCACGCGGTCGTGGCTCCACCGGTCGCGGTAGAAGGAGTCGCCCTGGCGTCCACCCTTCCTGACCTGCGCACGGTCGCCGTCCAGCGGCTCGGAGCGGGTGAGGTGGTTGCCCAGCGCCAGAAGGGCGTTCCCCGCGCCGCCTTTTTTGCTTTCCGCCGCCATACGGACAACACCCCATTTACCGTTCCTTGGCCCCCAGCGGGGACGCAGGGCCAGAACCCACTGCATTCCGCCAACAAATATGCCTTCTCCGGCGTGAAAAAGACGCATCCCACACCGGATCGGGTGACAATCGCCTGGAACGGCGGAGGAAGGAATGCGCATATGCGTACGGAATCGGGAAAAAGGGTGTCGCACCGCGGCACGGCCGGCGGCAACCTCGCGTTGGCCACGGCGGCGTTCACGCTCACCTTCTGGGCGTGGAACCTCATCGGCCCCCTGTCGCGCACCTACACCGAGAACCTGGGGCTGACACCCACGCAGACCTCGATCCTGGTGGCCTTCCCGGTGCTGGTGGGGGCGTTGGGGCGCATCCCCGTGGGCGCGCTGACCGACCGCTACGGCGGGCGGCTGATGTTCACGGCCCTGTGCTTCGCGAGCATCGTGCCGACGTTCCTGGTGGGGGTCTCGGGCGACTCCTACGGGATGCTGCTGCTGTGGGGCTTCGTCCTCGGTGTAGCGGGCACGTCGTTCGCGGTCGGCATCCCGTTCGTGAACGCCTGGTACCCGGCGAACCGGCGCGGGTTCGCGACGGGCGTGTTCGGCGCGGGGATGGGCGGCACCGCCCTGTCGTCCTTCCTCACCCCCTGGCTGGTGGGCGCGGTGGGGCTGTTCACCACCCACCTGCTGCTGTGCGCGGCGCTGGCGGTCATGGGCGTGGTGATGTGGCTGATGTGCCGGGACTCGCCGGACTGGCGGCCGCGCACGGAGCCCGCGCTGCCGCGCATGGGGGAGGCCGTGCGGCTGCGGGCGACCTGGCAGGCGTCGCTGCTGTACGCGGTCGCCTTCGGCGGTTTCGTGGCCTTCTCGACCTACCTGCCGACTCTGCTGACGCTGGCCTACGACTACGCGCAGACCGCCGCGGGTCTGCGCACCGCCGGGTTCGCGGTGGCGGCCGTGGCGGCCCGGCCGGTCGGCGGCGTCCTGTCGGACCGGATCGGCCCGGTGCGGGTGTGCCTGATCTCGTTCCTAGGCACCTGCGTGTTCGCGGTCGTGCTGGCCCTGCACCCGCCCGCGGAGTTCCCCGCCGGCGCCGCGTTCGTGCTGATCGCGCTGTCGCTGGGTTTGGGCACCGGTGCCGTGTTCGCGCTGGTGGCCAAGCTGGTGGAGCCGTCGAGGGTGGGCACGGTCACGGGCCTGGTCGGCGCGGCCGGCGGGCTGGGCGGCTACTTCCCGCCGCTGCTCATGGGGGCGGTGTACCAGGCGACCGGGGCCTACACGCTGGGCTTCGTGCTGCTGGCGGCGGTCGCCCTGGCGGTGGCCCTGTACACCTGGCGGGCCTTCGCCCACGTGCGGGGATGAGGCGGCCGGAAGCGACCCCGGTTGTCAGGACGCCCCGCGCCGCGCCGGGGAGCCGTCCACGAGACCGGGAAGCGGAGGCCGCGCGCGGAATCGGGTGGGCCCGCGCGGAAGCAGAGGGATGCCGCACGGAAGCGGACGGGGTACTGCTCAAAAGCGGGCGGGCCCAGCGCGGAAACGGGTGGGCCCGCGCGCAAGCGGTCAGGGAGCCACGCGGAAGCAGAGGGGCACCGCACGGGAGCGAGCGGGCCCCGCACGACCGTCCACAGCCTGTGGACGAACACCGCAGTCGAAAAAGACAGGTGTCAGGTGACCGCGAAGGCTCGTCGGCCCCGCCCTCCGCCACCGCAAGTCAGGAACCCCGTGTCACCCCAGCGACGGTTCCGGCGGCCCGGCTCAGGGCGCGATGTCGCGGGCGCGCACCAGCACCGCGGCCCGGTTGCCCACCTTCACCCGCTCCAGCGCGCGCACGCCCTCGGGCAGGGAGACCCGCCGGGTGCGGGCGGTCACCACCACGACGGCGTGCTCGGGCAGCACCCGGCCCAGGGAGGCCAGCAACCCCCGCATCGGCTCACCGGCGCCGCCGGGAACGTTCCCCTCCCACCGCGTCATCTCGCCGTAGGGCACGTCCGTCACCACCAGGTCGGCTTCCACGCCCTCCTCCAGGGAGAACACGTCGGCCACGGCCGCCTCGTGGGGCAGGTCGCCGCCCTGCGCGGCCAGCCCCGCCGCCAGGTCGCGGGCGGCCTCGGCGCGCTCCACGAAGGCCACGCGGCCGAAGTCCCGGGCGGAGCGGCGCAGCTCCTCCTCGCGTTCGGCGAGCCCCTCGGCGGTCAGCAACCGGAGGTTGCGCGCGGCCAGGGCGACCGCGTCGGCGTCCACGTCGGTGGCGCGGACGCCGGTGAGCAGGTCGCGGTGGAGCAGGCCCAGCACCGTCGCCAGGTACCCGCTGCCGCAGCACGGGTCCCACAGGCGGACGGGCTCCCCTCCGGTGTGCACCATCGCGCGCTGGAACAGCTCACTGGCCAGCCGCACCGGAAAACCCGGAAAGCCCGGCGCGGACCGCAGCACGTGTCCGCCCGCCAGGGCCGAATGGTCGGTCCGCTCGACGGCGTACCGGTAACCCAAGGTCCCTCATGCCCTTCCGTGTCCGTGTCGGCCGCAGAACGCCGAAGGCCCGGTGTCTGATCGACACCGGGCCTCCATCATGCGGTCCTGACGGGATTTGAACCCGCGGCCTCCACCTTGACAGGGTGGCGAGCACTCCTAACTGCTCCACAGGACCTCGCTGCATGGATAACTCTAGCGCGACTTCGGAGTGCTTCGTACCGGCGGCCGCCTAGAGTGGCGGGAAACGCCCAGGAGAGTGGAAGGAACCGGCGTGAACGAGTTCTCGGCGCCCCTGCCGTCGGGCCCGGAGAGCACCCGGGTCGACCGCTGGCTGTGGGCGGTACGCCTCACGAAGACGCGCTCGGACGCGGCCCAGGCCTGCCGGGGCGGGCACGTGCGCGTCAACGACCGCCCGGCCAAACCCGCCACCACGGTCAAGGCCGGCGACGAGGTGCGCGTCCGGCTGCACGGGACCACGCGCACGGTCGATGTGGGCCATGTCATCGAGAAGCGCGTGAGCGCGCCGATCGCCGCGCGCTGCTACACCGACAGGACGCCGACGCCTCCGCCGCAGGCGGCCACGCCCGTCATCAGGCGCGACCGGGGAGCCGGACGGCCGACCAAGCGCGACCGCCGCATGCTGGACAGGCTGCGCAGCGACTTCCCGCCGGGTCCGCCCGCTCCGTAGCGCACGGTCGGTGAATGCGGTCGGCGGTCCTGGCCGGCGGGAACGAGCGCGGTCTGCGGGAACGTCCGCGCCCGGGGTCCGGACCCCGCCGGCCGGTCCCGCCGACCAGCCCCACCGGTCAGTCCCGCGCGGGAAGCGGGTGCTCCGCCAGGAAGTCCAGCACCTCGCGCGTGGCCTTGGCCGCGTCCTCGTGCAGGTAGCCGTGGCGCATGCCGGGCAGGACCAGCAGCCGGGCGTCGGGGACGCGCTCCGCCAGCAGGGCGGCGTTGCCGACCGGGGTGAGGACGTCGTCCTCACCGTGCACGACCAGCGTCGGCGCCTGGATGGAGGGCAGCAGGTCCCAGCCGTCGTAGCCCGAGCTGGCGCCGAAGTGCAGGCGCTGGGCGCGCAGCGGTCCGCGCGGCAGGACGCGGGTGACCGTGTCGGGGTGGGCGGCGGCCCACTCGGGGCCGTAGAAGAGTTCGGCGATCAGGTCGCGCCCCTCGGCCGTACTGGCCCGGCGCAGCGCGAGGGTGGCCGACCTGAAGCGTTCCACCTCGTTGCTCCCGCCCGGCGCCGTGGAGCCCAGCACGAGCGCGCCGAGGCGTCCGGGCCGGGTGGCCGCGAAGGTCTGGGCGACCTTCCCGCCCATGGAGAACCCGTAGACGTGCGTGCGGGGGATGTCCAGGGCGTCCAGGACGGTGAGGGCGTCGTCCACGAACAGGTCGAAGGTGTAGGGCTCGTCCAGGGGCGCGTCGCTGCCGCCGGTCCCCCGGAAGTCCATCCGCACGACCCTGTGGCGCCGGGCCAGGTCGGCGTGCACCCCGTCCCACATCTCGTGGTCGAGGGACTGCCCGTTGAGGAGCAGGAGCGGGTCGCCCTGCCCGAGGACGTCGTACCAGATCCGGGTTCCGTCAGCTGCGGTCACGTGGCTCACGGGTCCGGACACTACCCGAGGAGCCCCGCGCACGCCGTGGTCGGCGTCACCCTCGCCGCAAGGACCTTCCGTGCGCTCGGGGCGCGGTGCCCGGGACGGTCCCGGCCGTCCGCCGCCCCGAGCACGGGGCCGGGCGGTGTGCGGGTCAGTCGAAGGTCAGAGGCCGGGCGGGGTGTGAAGGAGAAGGTGTCCGGGTCCGCGTCCGGGTACTGCGGCTTGTCCTCCCCGAAGAAGGACGCGAAACGCAGGACCCCTCCCGGCGCCTCGTGCGCGCCCCGAGCGAAGTCGGCCACGTCGGTGTTGCCCGTGGAGAGGTTGGCGTCGACGTAGTAGACCATGTCCAGGCCCGTGCGGAACACCGTCTCCTCACGGGGGCGGGGGTTCCTTTCTACACACTGCCTGCGACGCTCCGGGGTCGCGAACCCTGGGAATCAGGAAGACCCGTACTTCGGAACTCCCGGAGTACGGGGCTTCGCGAGAGGGCACGAGCATGCAGCGGGCAGCCGCCGGAGGCGCCCACCGACCAACGCAAAGGCCCCGCCGCCTGCTTCCGCAGGTGGCGGGACCTTTTTGCATGTCTGCTGGTTGTGGCTAGGGGCGGGGTCGAACCGCCGACCTTCCGCTTTTCAGGCGGGGTAAGTGTGGAGTGGCCGTGCTGGCCTGCGGGATAGATGTCCGCTCGGGTCCGGGTGAGTCCATCCCCGGTTGCTGTCGTTGCTGTCACCACTGCTGTCACTTCGAGGTGTCTCCGGTCTGCCCTGACGTAGGGGAAGGCGGTCCGCCACAGCGGTGCCGCGCGTGCGCTCCCCCGTCTGCCGCCGCTCCCCCGGCCACGGGACTTCGGCAACCGCGGTTCCGGGCCGAGGTGCCCGATAGCGACGCGGCGGTTACCCAAGACAGTCGCACTCCGCTATCGGGTGCCTCGGGATCTGAGCACGTCAGAAGGCGATTTCCCCGAAACGGCAACCGTTCGTCGTCTGCCCGCGTCAAGATGCCAACCAGGGCGGCCATCGGCCGCGCTCGGGACCGGGCGGCAGCCCGCAGTCCGAGCGGCGGCCGGAGGCCGCTGCGACGGCGCTCGCGCCGTCGCCTTGATCCCATACAGCCCAACTCGGCAATCGCAATCATTCGGTTATAGATCGACCTCGAGAATCCCGCTTCTTTTTTGTCCCATCGAGCGTGACTCCCACGATCCCCATAAAGAGCGAAGGGATTAGGACTACCAGCGCCACGAGCCACCATCCACCAGCGCTAATAACCCAGATTCCACCAGCAGCGGAAAATATGATGAAACTCATGCCCAGAACAAGACCAAAAGGTTCGCGGCGATAGTTTTGCTCTTCACAAACCTGAACCACCATTGCATCGACATGCTGCAAGAGCTTGTCTTTTGCAGATCCATCGGGAAGGTTACTCGCTATCTCAAGATCTTCCTTTATATTGTCTCGAAGTGACCTATTTTGTCGCCTTGGGATCAACGGAAACACCACGCCAAGGAAACCAAATATCGCAATTATTATTTGGGATGCAAGTTCAAAGGTCATGAGGGAATTCTACTTGGATCCCAGGCCCCACATGGGAACATTGACCAAAGAACCGAGGGTCAGCTGCATTTGATATGCAACCAGGTCTTGCGGCCGGAGAGGGTGGCGTGGCTGCCCCATGAGGTGGCCAATGCGTCAACGAGGAACAGCCCTCGGCCGTGTTCGGCCTCGGGTTCGGGCTGCGCCACGTACGGGGCGTCGAAATACGAACCGCCGTCGTGCACGGTGACGCGCACGCTGCGGCCGTGCTCGTGCTCGATGAGGACGCCGAACCCCGCACCGGGAAGATTGGACGGCGTGTGCTGAACCGCGTTGGTCGCCAACTCGCTCGTGAGTAGTACGGCATCGTCCACCATCGGGCAGTCCGCCAACCGCTCGGTGACGAACGCCCGCACTGCGGCGATCTGGTCGAGTCGGCCGTAGAACCATAACGAGAGCAAGTTTCCGACGGCGTACCGCCCGGATCGGGGGTCATGCGGCGTCGGATCGAGAACGCCATCTTCACTCTGACCCCACGAGGCCGCTCGGTCGGCTTCGCAGTCCTGACCTCATCGCAGAACCCGCGCAACCTGTTCCCGGACAAAGTCACCCTGAGGTTGGACGAGGCCTCCGGCGTGAACACGGCCTTCGAAGAGAGTGCCGGGAACGCGGCGCTGGGGCGCACCTGACCGACCCCGTGCTTCCCGATGTCGGTCACCTCCGAGTGGAGATCCATCTTTACCTGTGTGGGTTCGCGCCCCTCGCGTCTTCGAGGACGAGATCACCGCGACGACGAAGAGCTACGGGAGTGACTCTTCCGCAGGTAGGGAGGTGGCCCGGCGGTGCTTCGAGCGACGGTGCCACCGCCCCAACCCGACCAGAAGGGCGAGAAAAACCATCTGCCCCAGGGCCACGAACAGGTTGGTGAAGAACCACATCGCGAGGAACACATAGGCGAAGATCAGGGACCAGCCGACGATCACGTTCCAACGAGGCTTTGTCACGATACGAGTCTAGAGACGGCCAGGCATCACGCCACGGGCGGGCGGTGGGCTGACACCGACGCCTACCGGAGTCCACGGGCTTGGCACGGGACTCCCCCAGAGAGCTTCCAGAAAGCCTGAGGCCCTCTCAGCGCCCGGGAGACGAGGGGCCGTCTCCCAGGGCCCGTCCGGGCGCGGCACGAGAGCGCTGAGGACGTCCCCATGCCACACGCCCCACGTGTGCGGACAGAACCTCACCAAGCGGAGGATCGAGGAAGCACACCTACTCCACCGAGACGCCACCGCTCAACGTCGCCAGTCAGTCTCTCCACCAGGACCCACGAGGACGGGATCGAACCCGAAGCCGGTCAGACACCACGACTCGTAGTTGGGATCCGGGTCCACCCCCAGCCCCGTGCCGTCGTCGAAGCCGAGGCGCAGGGTGCCGTACCCCGTGACCTCGACCGCGGTGACGATCCTGGTGAACAGGCCGAGCAACGGAGCCAGACAGGTACCGGTCCCCGGGGCCAGGGCGACCTGCCTTCCACCCGCGTCCGTGAGG
This sequence comes from Nocardiopsis sp. CNS-639, assembly GCF_000381685.1. Classification (NCBI taxonomy): domain Bacteria; kingdom Bacillati; phylum Actinomycetota; class Actinomycetes; order Streptosporangiales; family Nocardiopsidaceae; genus Nocardiopsis; species Nocardiopsis sp. CNS-639. The sequence continues at coordinate 81,579 of NZ_KB906856.1, read as the reverse complement.
GACAACGCGGTCTCGATGACGAGTTCGCCGTCGAGACGGACCCGGCCGTCGGGGCCGTGACCGGTGAAGGTGATCCTGACCTGGTGGTCGAAGGCCGTTCGCGTGACCTGGGCACCAACCAGCTCCACAGGGATCTTCACCGTGCCTCCGGCAGTGTGGGCAGGCGCTCGAACGTGGCCGCGCATTGGCCGTGGACATCCACCGGGGACCGCCGCCGTCCACCGACAACCACCGACCAACGCAAAGGCCCCGCCGCCTGCTTCCGCAGGTGGCGGGGCCTTTTTGCATGTCTGCCTGGAGTGGCTAGGGGCGGGGTCGAACCGCCGACCTTCCGCTTTTCAGGCGGACGCTCGTACCAACTGAGCTACCTAGCCGCACTCGCCGATCTCTCGGCGACGGCGGTCCTGACGGGATTTGAACCCGCGGCCTCCACCTTGACAGGGTGGCGAGCACTCCTAACTGCTCCACAGGACCTTGTTCAGTTGTCGCACCGGGCCTGGGCCCCGTGCTCTCGCTGCGGTTCTCATTCTGCCAGATGTCCGGGAGTGCTCGAACCGCCTCGTACCCCCAACGGGATTCGAACCCGCGCTACCGCCTTGAAAGGGCGGCGTCCTAGGCCGCTAGACGATGGGGGCCCGTGTGACACGTCAAGCATAGGGGAGATTCGCAACCAACACCAAAGTGATAAGCACGGCCAGTCGCCACCTCCTCCACCTGCGCTGACGCGCGGGTCAGGGAGTCCGCTGCCCGTCGCCGGCCTCCTCCGCGGGTTCCTCCTCCGGTTCCTCGGAGGGTTCGCCCACCGGGCGCTGCGGGTCGGTCTCGATGTGCCGCTCGACCTGTGCCGACGTCAGCCCGATGCCGCCCAGGTCGATGTCGTCGCGGGCCTGGAGGCGCCCGGTCTCGGCATCGAAGTACAGCACCGACGCCTGGTAGGGGGTCGGGCGGCCGGGACCGTGGTCCAGCCCGCGCAGACCGGCCCCTCCGGTGGACCCCTGCACGAGGAACCTGGTGCCCAGGTCGGTCAGCTCGGTGGACCTCAGGTGGTCGTCGCCCGTCAGCACCAGCGGCACCACCCCGTCGAAGGCCTCCGCCTGCGTGCGCGTGTGCATGACGACCACGTCCACGTCCTCGCGGGAGTCGACCACCTCCTCGGCCTCCTCCTCGCCCCGGGCGGCCACCTCGGAGGCGTCGGGGTTGAGCCGGGTCGCGTCCGGGACGTAGCGGGGGTCCCCCGACCCGTAGAAGGTCAGGCCGCCCACCTCCTGGACCTCGCCGTCCAGCACGACGGCGTTCTCCTGCGCCGCGACCGCGCGCTGCGTCCCCATGGAGTCGTGTCGGCCGCGCACCCACACGTACGGCACGTCCAGTTCGCCGATCTCGTCGGCGAAGGCGTCCTCGGCCGCGCTCCCCCGGTCGGTGAGGTCGCCCGAGTCCACGACCATGTCCGCCCCGTACTGCTCCCGGAGCGTGCGGATGATGCTCCACGAGGCCGGGTTCAGCTGGATGTCGGACACGTGCAGCACGGTGATGACCGACTCGTCCTTCTCGTACACGGGGAGGGTGGAGGTCGCCTCGTAGATCATCGCGACGTTGCCGACCAGCCCGGCCAGCTGTTCCTGGTACTGGCTGAACCGGCCCACCACCTCCTCCGCACTGCCCACCACCTGCGGGGCACCCGCGATCAGCCCGGTGTAGCGGGGCTCGGCGATGGCGCTGGGGTTGAAGGTGTTGGCGGCCACGGCCCCGGAGGCCACGAGCACGCCCAGCGACACCAGGGCGCTGGCCAGGGCCCGCCACACGTTGCGGAAGAGCAGCAGCCCCACCACGGCGGCCCCCAGGGCCGCGGCGAGCACCGCGCGCACCAGCAGGCCGATCACACCGGCGCGCAGGTCGGAACCGATCCCCGCGGCCATGCGGTTGATCGCCTCGGGGTCGGCGAACACCTCCTCGGCCGCGGACAGCCGGATGTTGGAGATCCTCGCCTCCAGCTTGATCGGGGCGCTGTGGGTGTCGAAGGCCAGCTGCCCCAGCGGGGCCACGTCGACGACCGTCTCACCCCGCCACTGGGGGCTCAGGCTCATCGTGACGTCCGCGGGACCGATGGGGGTGACCACCTGGCCGCCCAGGGCCAGACCCAGCCAGCCGCCGACCAGGCCCGCGACGACGACGCACCCCCACCGCCACGCGCGGCCGGAGCGCAGCCGGTCGAAGGTGCCGCGGAGCCGTCGGAGGGCTCCGCGAAGGTCGTATCCGCGGATCGCTTCCCAAGACAACACACCCCCATCATGCCCCTCCCGGGGAGACGTTCCCGTGTTTCATCCCCTTCGAGAGTGTTATGTCGCTTCCGGCGCGTCGCGGGGAGGCAGCACAATGGCAGGTGTGGTGGAACTGACGCGCAGGGACTTCGAGGAACTGGTCGCCGACGCCCTCGACCAGATCCCGCCCGAGCTGGCACAGCTCATGGACAACGTGGTGATCACCGTCGAGGACGAGTCGCCGGAGGGGCTGCTCGGCCTGTACGAGGGCATCCCGCTGACCGAGCGGGGCGACTCCTACTTCGGCGTGCTCCCGGACCAGATCTTCATCTACCGGCGCAACATCTGCGCCTTCTGCGAGACTCCCGAGCAGGTGGTGGAGGAGGTGCTCGTGACAGTGGTCCACGAGATCGCCCACCACTTCGGGATCGACGACTCCCGTCTGACCGAGCTCGGCTGGGGCTGAGCCCGGGACTCCCCCGATCCCCCGCCCCCGGATCGCGGTCTCCTTCGAATCACGCTTTTCGTCACTCTTCGCACATGTGAATCCACATTATGCTCATCAACAACATTCCGGCACAGCGGTACGTCTCCGCGCGCACGCGCCGCGAGCAGTGGAAACGATCCGTCCAAGGCGACCTGACAACACGGACGAATCCACCTGGCATTCCTTACCCACAGCAACGAATCAGACACGAATTTCCCCAAACGGCTTGCGACGAAGCTCACCATCCGGAACTGTTGGTTATTGGGACACGACACAGCGTGATTACAACCCTGTAACAGTAAGGGAGTGCCGGGTGGCCAATCCGCGCCTCGACAACACACCTGACAACGGAGACCACGAGTCTTCGAGCGCCCCCAACAACGACGACTGGCGGAGCAGCTACCGCGACGTCATGGCGATCGCCGAGTTCCGGTCCGTCTGGCTCGCCCACGCGCTCTCGGTGATCGGCACGAACCTGCTGAACATCGCCACCAGCGTGCTCGTCTTCCAGATCACCGGCTCCGCGCTGGCCGCGGGCGTCACCCTTGCCCTGACCTTCCTGCCCCCGGTCATCAGCCCTCTCATCTCCGGACTCGCCGACCTCCTGCCGCGCCGCCGCGTCATGATCGCCTGCGACCTCGCGCGCGCGGCCGTGATCGTGCTCATCGGCATCCCCGGCATGCCGATCTGGGCCGTCTGGATAATGCTCTTCTGCTCGGTGGTGCCGTCGGTCCCCTTCGCCGCGGCCCGCGCCGCGATGATGGCCGAGATCATCCAGGGCGAGCGCTACGTCGCCAGCACGGCCATCATCCAGCTCACCTCGCAGCTGGGCATGCTCGCCGGTCTGGTCGCCGGCGGCCTGATCGTCGCCGCCATCGGCCCCAACATCGCCGTGATGTCGACCGGCGTCCTCTTCGTGCTGTCCGCGCTCGTCGTACTGCTGGGTGTGGCCGCGCGGCCGGCTCCCCGCGGGGAGCGGTCGGACCGCCCGGGGTTCGTCGCGATGACCCGCGACGGGGCCAAGCTGGTCTTCGCCGACCGCAGGCTGCGCACCCTGGCGCTGCTCGCCTGGCTCGCCGGCCTGTACGGCATCCCCTACGGACTCGCCAACCCGATGGCCGAGGAGATCGGCGCCGGAGCGGCGGCGGCCGGGTTCATCATGGCGGGCTCGGCGATCGGCGGGTTCGTCGGCGGGTTCGTCCTGACCCGGTTCGTCCCGCCGCCCATCCGCATGCGCCTGCTCGGCCCGCTGGCCGTCCTCGCCTCGGCGCCGCTGCTGCTGTGGCTGACCGAACCGCCGCTGTGGCTGATGGTGACCGCCCTCGCGCTCTGCGGCGTCGCGGGCTCCTACCAGTTCGTGGCCAACGCGGCGTTCGTGCTGTGCGTGCCCAAGGAGGGCCGCAGTCTGGCCTTCGGGCTGGTCGCGGCCGGGCTCCAGGCCGCCCAGGGCGTGGGCATCCTGGTCGCCGGGTTCTTCGCCGAGAAGTTCGGCACCGGTGTCGTCATCGCCGCGGCCGGTGCCCTCGGCGTGGTCTGCGCGCTGCTCCTGGCCCTGCCGTGGTCGCGGATGGTCGGCGAGACCATCGACCGGATGAACGCGACCGGGGGCGGCGCCTAGGACCCCCAGCGCACCGTGTCCCTAGCGCTCCTCGCCGCGCTCCGCGGGGGCTTCGCGGGTCTGCTCGACCTCGCGCTCCTCCCGCGGGGTGCGCAGCTCGCGTCGCTTCCAACCCGGTTGTGCTCTGAGGGTCCACATCAGCTCTGGCTCGGCTTTCCCTGGAAGTTGCGGATGATCTGCTCCAGCAAGGAGCGCTTCTCGTTCTCGGCCGGCATGATCAGCCAGGCCAGGATGTAGACGAAGACGCCGCTGAACCCGAGGACCGTCAGGACCACGAAGACCAGGCGGACCAGCGTGGAGTCGACGTTGAGGAACTCGGCGATCCCCCCGCAGACGCCGGCGAGGTAGCGGTCGCTCCCACTGCGTCGGAAGCGCTTGCTCTGGAAGTTCTGGTTCATGTCTCCACCCTGCCCCCTCCTGACGACGATTCCCATCCGGGACAGCCCTGGGCGTCCCCTGACATCCCCCCGAGCCCCCGGAGGGGCCGGGCACGGGGTGCTGGCCCGCCCCGCAGGGGTTGGACGCGGACCGGGGCGCACGGCGTTCCGGCCGGGCGCTGAGGCGTGGGGCACACCGCGGGCGCGGACCGTGCCGCCGGAGGGGTCGGGCCCGGATCCCGGATCGGGGTCCGGCCCCGGGATCCGGGCGCGGAGCCGGGCGACGCGGGGTTCGGGCGAGGGCCCCGATCAGTCAGCGGTCCCGGACCGCCCGTAGACCTCGCCCAGGAAGCGGAAGTCGGTGCGAAGGCTGGCGCGGACGTCCGACGCCTCCTCGTTCTCCGAGAAGCGCAGACGCCTCATGGTGTGGCGCATCACCGCCATGGCCGCCGCCGCGACCACGACCGAGCGGTCGTCCTCGGCGGGGACGCCGGTCCGCTCGGCGATGGTGGCGGCGAGCTCCGTCTCCACGGTGTGGAAGCGGGCGAGCATCCTGGGGACGAGCTGGGGCTCGCGGTCCATGAGCTGTTTGCGCAGGCGCATGTCGTCGCGCTGGGTGTCGAGGTCGTCGGTGCTGACCAGGAACGCGATCAGCATGGTGATGAGGTCCTCGACGAAGTCACCGGTGGGGCCGCCCTCCGCGAACTGCCTGCGCATGTCCTCGTCGGGGCACCGCGGGACCTCGCCCAGGAGGGCGTCCTCCTTGGTGGCGAAGTAGTTGAAGAACGTCCGGGTGGAGACGTCGGCCTCGGCGGCGATCTCCTCGACGGTCACGTTCTCCAGGCCGCGCTCCAGCGTGAGGCGGACGGCCGCGTCCTGGAGGGCACGGCGCGTGGCCTGCTTCTTGCGTTCGCGAAGCCCCAATGGTCCTCTCCCGTACAAGGTCGATCCTTGCAGTCCATGCAAAGTTTCCCACAAGTATCCCCCAGGAACGGCGAACACGCGCGCCGGAGGGCGCGACCCCGCCGGGAGGCGGGGCCGCGCCCGTGTCCGAGGGCGTGTTCGGGGATGCCGCCCGTCGCGCAGCAGGGTACGTGTCCGCCGGGCACGCCCTAGCGGCCGACGAAGCGCTCCGGCCGGACGTAGACGATGACACGCTCCTCGTCGGGGCTGTCCCACGGGTAGGGGGTTCCGAGGTACTTCTGCGCCATCTCGTTGATGAAGGCCTTGTCCGGGTCCTCCTCCACCCGGTCGACCACGCCGCGGACCTCGACGTACATGTAGGGGTCGTCGGGGTCGGTGGCCGAGACCGAGATCCGGCCGTCGCGCCTGAGGTTCTGGAGCTTCTGCCGCGTCGTGGTCTGACTGAACCTGAGGAACTCGCCGTCCCAGTCGATCCACACGGGGCTGGACTGGGGGGAGCCGTCCGGGCCGAGCGTGGCCACGTGTCCGAACGCCGGTTTGCGCAGGACCGCCTGCTGCTTCTCCGAGAACGCCATGTCACTCCTTGTCGTCGGTTGACGCCGATGGTCTCGAGTACACCAACACGCCCCGCGGCGGACGCGGAGACGCGCCCGAGCCGGACGGACCGTATCGGAGAACGCCCCGGGGCCCGGGGACCGGCCGGTGCCCCGACGGCCCGGGACCGCCGGGAGGGCCCGCGGTCCCGGCCGCTTCCGCGCTCCCCCGCAGGGGCCGTGGCCCGCCGCGACCGCGCCCTCGCGGCATCCTCTTATTGCAGTTATTACTGCAATGACTGTAATCTCGTCGCATGAACGAACCCCCGGGCGAACCCCCAGAGGACGAACTGGCCTTCGTCGACGAGGTCGCCGTGTTCTTCGAGCGCGAGGGCCTTCCCCTCATCGCCGGGCGCGTCGTCGGCTGGCTGCTGATCTGCGATCCACCGGAACAGAGCGCCGCCCAGCTCGCACAGACCCTCCAGGTCAGCCGCAGCTCCATCAGCAGCGCCACGCGCCTGCTCACCCCCAGCGGCCTGGTCGAGGGAGTGCGCAGGCGCGGGCAGCGTCAGGAGTACTTCCGCATCGCCGCGAACGGCTGGAGCCGGATGCTGGAGCGCCGGTACGCCCAGACGGCCGCTTTCCGCGAGGTCACCGAGCGCGGGCTCAGCATGCTCCGGGAGGCCCCGGACGAGCGCCGCGAACGCCTGGCCAACGTCCACGAACTCTACGGATTCCTGGAGTCCGAGCTGCCCCCGCTCTTCTCGCGGTGGCGGAGCGAACGCGAGAGGAGCGATCGGCGCCCGTGAACCCTCCGCCGTCGGACCCCTTCCACCGCGTCAGCGTCGAGCAACCCGAGGGCGCCCTCAGCGTCATCACCGCGGGGCGGGGCACGAGCACCGTCCTGCTGCTGAGCGGCGCCGGTCTGGACAACGCCCTGCTGAGCTGGCGTCACATGATCCCGGCCCTGGCCCCCGACCACAGGGTCCTCGCCCTGGACTGGCCCAAGCAGGGGCACAGCAGGCCCTGGAACGGCACCGCCGACCACACCCGGATGCTCGCATGCGTCACCGCGGTCCTGGACCGCTTCGAGGTCGAACGAGCCTCCCTGGTGGGCCTGTCGCAGGGCGGCGCGATCGCCCTGGCCTACGCCATCGAGCACCCCGACCGGATGGACCGGCTCGTCGCCCTGGCTCCGGCCGGGATCATCTCGTTCCCTCCCCTGGCGCACCAGCTGCTGTGGCTGACCGCCAGGAGCCGCCTGCTCAACCGCACACTTCCCACGTGGCTGTTCCACAGCCGCGAGGGGGTGGCCCGGTTCGCGCGCACCAGCCTGTTCGCGGGTCCGGTCGACGACTTCGACGACATCGTCGAGGAGATCATGCCCGAGGTCCGGGCCAACGGCGCGGGCTCCTCCGACTGGCAGAACGCCTCCATCGGCCCGTGGCGGATGAACGTGGACCTGCGCCCCCGTCTGGGCGAGATCCGCTGCCCCACCCTGTTCGTCCAGGGGGACCGGGACGCCGGCGTGCACCCCAGGCACACGGTGGCAGCCGCGAAACGGGTTCCCCGGTCGCGTCTGGAGGTGCTGGAGGGTCACGGGCACTGGGTCAACCGGCAGTCGCCCGAGCGGGTCAACGCGCTGGTGCGCGACTTCCTCACCGGGCCGGGGGTCTGACCGGCCCGGAAGCCTGAACGTACCGGCCACGCCGACGCCCGTTCCGCACGGTACGCCTGCCAACCCCCGGACTCCCGGCCCCGGGGCGGCGGCGCGAGCGCCCGAAGCGCCCCGCCGCCGAACCCCGCGGGGGCCGCCGGGCCCGCCGGAGCGCCGTGTCCGGCTACGGGACGGCCGGGCCCCCGACGGGCGACACGGTGGTGGGAGCGAGCCGGGGAAGGTCCGCTCCCCGGACCTCACCCGCGGACGGCGGCCGCGACGATGTCCTCGACCTGGCCCACGATCGCCGCGCGGTTCCGCTCGAACTCGGGGTCGGTGACGCCGTCGCCGGGACCGAAGTCCAGGACCGGGGTGTGCACGTGACCGGCGGGGATGTCCAGGCCGGTGGCGTCGCGCAGCAGGGTGTTGCGGTAGGCGATCTCGTTGGAGAGGTAGTCGCCTCCGCCTCCGGCCCGCGCCTCGGAGCCGGGCGTGGGACCGTCCACGCGCACCACCGGTTCGGTCCCGCCCTCGGGGATCTCGGTCACCGTGGTGTTGTCGACCACGGGGAACGGCGCGCCGCTGGTCTGCTCGACGATCGCGGGGTGGTCGAGGGAGGAGTCCGACCACTGGGGCTGCGGCGTGACGGTGGGGACGCCGTCGGGGACGGGGACCATCTCCTCCGTGCCGACCGACTCGTTGTCCGCGGCGCCACCGCGCCAGGCGCCGTTGTGGGCCTCCAGATCGAACCGGCCCGGTCGGCCCTGGCTGACGGTGATGACCGTGTCGGCCGGCCGGTCGCCGGTGTAGTGCGGCAGGAGGGCCTCCTCGACCATGCCGTCGGTGAAGTCGCGCCAGCGCACCGGGAAGAGCATGGTCTCCACGACCGCGACCCCGGCGTCGGTCTCGATCACCGCCCCGTCCAGGGCGAGGGCGGCCGCGCCGGAGGGGTTGGCCTGGCGGATGTCGTTGTCGAGGCGGAACGGGTCGAACCCGGTCACGACGACGTGGAGGGCCTCGGGCTCCCCGGGGACCTCGGCGAAGTCGGTGTCGTCGTGGCCGCGGGAGCGGCGGTCCATGTCGGCCACGAGCCCGGCGCGGTCGACCTCGCTCAGCTCGAAGTCCGGCTGCCAGCGGTTGAGGGCCGAGGTCATGGCGAGCCGGGCCCAGTAGACCGGACGGTCGTCCCCGGCGCTCAGGCTCCCCTGGACCCCCGCGTTGCCCTGGACCCGGTCCACCGCCTCGCGCCAGAGCGCGTCGCCGTGGCGTTCGACGACCGCGCTCGCCTCCTCCGGGCCCGACGCCGCGCACAGTTCCCGCGTGAAGCGGTCCACGGTCATGACGAACCCGGATCTGCGCAGGATCTCCTGCGGGACCTCCTCGGTGACCCGCGCCTCCTCGACGGTGGCGCCGTCCCGGCTGAGGCAGCCGGTCGCCTGCTCGGCCTGGGCCGGGGCGCCCAGGGCGAGGACGGGGGCCGCGATGAGCGCCGACGCCGCGATGCGGGGGATGGTCTGGTGGATGCGCACGCTGGCTTCACTCCGTAGTTCGATGTGTTCGACGAGAGGGGGGGAAGTAGGAGGTTCCCTGTTTCACAGGAGTCACACCGCCCCCACGTCTCGAACAGGACCGGTCGGCGTCGCCTGCCGCGTCCGTGCGCGGATCGGGGCAGGTCGGGGCGGGTAGGGGCGGGTCGGGTCAGAGCGCGCGCGGGACACCGGTCCGGGCGGCTGGAGCGCCCCGTTCACGCCCACGGTCAGCGGGGCGGGTCCGGCCCGGGGCGCGACGGCCCGCCGCCCGCGGAGCGGACGGAGGAACGGGGTTACTCCAGGAGCGGGGTTACTCCAGGAGCAGGTCCGTCGCCTGTTTCCGCCGGGAGTAGGAGAGCGCCGTGGCCATCTCGTCCATGGCCAGCCGGACCCGCTCCAGCACCGCCGGATCACGGAACTCACCACGGGAGTCCACCCGGCTGGGAGCCCCGGAGACCGTGACCGAGTCGACCAGGACACTCCCCATCAGTGTCAGCGTGGGAACCAGCGCGAGGTGACCGCGCATACCGCCCGCCTGTCCCGGTGACGCGCTCATGAGGAGGGTCGGTTTCCCGGCGAGTCCTCCGGAGCCGACCAGCCAGTCCATGGCGTTCTTGGTGGCTCCGGAGGGGCCGTGCGCGTACTCGGGGTCGCGATGATCACGCCTTCGGCCCGGTCGGCGCAGGACCGGAACCTCGTGACGACCTCCGGCAGCTCCTCGTCGTTGTCCAGGTCGGGGTTGAACAGGGGCAGGCGTCCGGCCAGGTCACCGCCGACCACGCAGACGTCGGGGTTGCTGCGGCCCGCCAGGCGCAGCAGTGCGGCGTTGTGGGAGTTCCGGCGCAGGCTGCCGCAGATACCCAGTACCGCCCACATGGCCGCTCCCCCGATCCGAAGTCATCCGCACAGTACCTCCCGAAGCCCCGGCGTGTGCGCGGAAGCCACCGGAGACGGCGGATCGGGGATCCGGCCCTCCGCGCCGCCCCGGGCCGGTCGCGCGTCTCAGCCGTGCGGGGCCGTGGCGCGGATACCGGCGAGGACCACGGCGACGATGCGCTCGGCATCCGTGCGGGTGAACGCGCGCAGGCCGCGGTTGAGGATGAGGTGCACCGGGCCGGAGATCATCTCGCCGAGGAAGGCGCTGTCGACCGGGGGCAGCTCACCCCGTTCGACCGCGGTGTCCACCCGCCGCCGCATGACGGCCACGCGCTGGTCGAGGACCCTGGACAGCGCCTGCCGGACGGTGGGGCTCTGGTGGGCGGGCTGGACGGCCTGTTCGAGCGTCCGGCCGAAAGGCGTCTCCAGGCCACCGGCGAGGCCCATCAGGAAGTCCGCCAGGTCCCGGTGGAGGTCACCGGTGTCGGCGACCGACGCGAGGTTCTCGGCGTAGCTCAGTACGGCGTCGACGACCAGTTCCTCGCGGTCGGGCCAGTTGCGGTAGACGCTGGTCTTGTGCACACCGGCGCGCTCGGCGACCTCCTCGTAGCGAAAGCCCACGACGCCGTCGCGCGCGACGAGCTCGGCGGTCGCGGTGAGGACCCGCTCCCGCACCCGCGCGTTGCGGCCGCCGGGGCGCCGTGCGGGCGGCCGGTCAGCGGTCCCGTCGGCCATCTCCACGCCCACCTCCTGTTCTCTGCTCGGGTGCCGATTGTCGCCAGGCGCGGCATTGCGGTGCAAGCCGACCGTGGGTAGGCTTTCTTAAAGCAACAAATAGTTGCTTTAGTTGCCAGGTGCCGCGACCGCGACCCTTGCGCCGACCGCGCCGCCGCGCCCCCTCCCCTGCTCCGGAGCACCGCCACCCATCCGACCGGCACGTCCGCCCAGACCCACCTGGAGCACATCCCGTGAACATCCTCGTCTCCGGAGCCGGTATCGCCGGCCTCGCCGCCGCGCGTGAACTCGGCACCCGCGGCCACGACGTCACCGTCGTCGAGTACGACCACGGCCTCCGCCTCGCGGGCACACCCATCGACATCCGCGGTGACGCGGTCCGGACCGTGGAGAGGATGGGCCTGCTCGCCGAGATCCGGAAGCGACGGCTGCGGATGACCGAGTCCACCTGGTTCGTCGACGGCGACGGCGAACCGGTGGGCCGCATCCCCATCGCCCAGATCAGCGACTCCGACGACGACATCGAGATCCTCCGCGAGGACCTCGTGCGCGTCCTCGCCGACGCGCTCCCCGACACCGCGGCGATCCGTTTCGGCGACTCGATCGCGGAGCTGACCGACGGCGGCGACGGTGTCGGAGTGCGCTTCGCCTCCGGCCGCACCGGGCGGTACGACCTCGTGCTCGGTGCCGACGGCCAGCACTCCGCGGTACGCAGGCTGGTGTTCGGGCCCGAGGAGGACTACCTCCGCCACCTCGGTGTCTACATCGCGCTCGCCGCCCTGCCCGGCGAGGCCCGGTCCGAGGGCGTCAACTCGATACACAACGTCCCCAGCCGAATGGCGGGCACCTTCTGGTACAAGGACAGGGCCGTCGCGGTCTTCCAGTTCCGCTCGGAACCGCTCGACTACGACCGCCACGACCTGGACGCCCAGAAGAAGATCGTCATCGACGCCTTCGCCGGGCACCGGTCGTGGAGGATCCCGGAACTGCTCGACGCGGTCCGAGCCGATCCCGGCTTCTTCTTCGACTCCGCGGGCCAGATCCACCTGCCCTCCTGGCACCGCGGCCGCGTCGCCCTCGTCGGCGACGCCGGGTACAGCCCGGCCTTCCTCTCCGGCCGGGGCACCTCACTCGCGCTCACCGGCGCGCACATCCTCGCCGAGGAACTCGACCGGTGCGGCGGCGACCACACCGCTGCGTTCGAGCGGTACGAGGTCCGGCAGCGCCCCTACGTCACCTTCGCCCAGGCCAGCGTCGACCGCGGCCGCGACCGCATACTGCCGACCAGCTGGGCCGCCATCGCCGCCCGCGACGAGGCCCTGCGGGCAGCGGACACCGGCACACGCTGAACCCCGATGCGAGGAGTTCCCGACCCCTGACGCGCCGGAAAGGCGCGCTGGAGAGGATAGATGTGAAGGACACGCCGGAAGAGTCCGCTGCCGACACCCCGGAGCACCGATGGAGCGGGCGACTCGTCCTCTGGGTCGCCGTTCTCATCCTCGCCAACGTCCTGGCCGACGTGGCCATCGCCTCCCCCCTGCTGGTCCTGCCCCAACTGCTGGAGCACTTCGACACCGACCAGGCCGCGTGGCTGAACGCGAGCGCGATGCTGGCCGGGGCCATCTGGTCGCCGCTGCTCGCGAAGAGCTCCGACGTCTTCGGCAAGCGGCGGCTGCTCGTCGTCACGCTGGTGACCGCGTGCGCGGGCGCGCTGGTCTGCCTCGTCGCCCCCAACGTCTGGATCTTCCTGGTGGGGCGCTTCCTCCAGGGGGCCGCCCTGGCCGCGATCTTCATCACGGTCGCCCTCGTACTCCAGATCTGCGCCCCGCGGGTGGCCATGCCCGTGATCGGGCTCGTGACGTCGGGATCGGCGATCGTCGGAATCATCGAACCGTTCGTGATGGTGCCGGTCATCGACCTGTTCGGCTACCGCAGCGTGTTCGTCGTGGCGGCGCTGCTCGCCGCGGTGGCCGCGCTCTGCGTGCGTGCCCTCATCCCGGAGTCGCCGGTCCGCGGCACCGGCCGGATCGACGTGGGCGGGGCGCTCCTGCTGGGCGGCGGCCTCGGCTCCGTGCTCGCCTACGTCAGCCTCGGCGGAGACGCCGGGTGGCTGTCCGCGGGCATGGTCGTGCTGCTGGCGGCCGGTGTCGCCGCGTTGGCCGGTTGGGCGGTCCTGGCCCTGCGGGTCGCCGAACCCATCATCGACATCCGGGCCCTCAGCCGACCGGTCCTGCTGACGCTGCTGGCCCTGGTCCTGGCCGCGGGCTCCTTCCGGAGCATGCTCCAGCTGACGAGCATCGTCGCCCAGGTGCCTCCCGAGCTGGGACTCGGCTACGGGTTGGGCGACGGAGGTGCGGTGGCGGTCCTGCTCGCCGCGCCCTCGCTCGGCATCATGGTCGGCGGCACCCTCGCCGGATGGGTCGCGGGGCGGTTCGGTGCCGCACGGCCCCTCCTCGCCGCCATCGCCGTCGGTGCGGCGGCGACCCTCATGATGCTCGTCGGCGTGTCGGTCCTGCCGCTGGCGATCGCCTGCGGGGCCCTGGTCGGCATGGCCGCCGGCGCGATCTCGACGTCCGGCTACAACCTGGCGACCAGCCTGGCACCGCCGGAACGGCAGGGCACGATCTCCGGCCTGGTGTCGGTCGTGTTCGCCCTCGGCTCGGTCGTCTTCAGCTTCGCCGGAGGCGAACTCCTCAAGGCCACCCAGGTCCCCGGGGTCGTGGCCGACGGCGCCCCGGTGAGCACGGCGACCGGCGTGTACCTCTACGTCCTGACGGCCGGGGTGCTCTTCGTCCTCGCCGCGGTGCCCGCGGGCATGGTGGTGCGCGGCGGGCGCGCGGCGCCCGCGCCGGTCACGGCCGAGGCGCCGTCGTAGCGTTCGGGTGCCCTGTCCGGTTCCCGGGTGGCCGGGGACCGGACAGGGCCGGGTGGAGCCGGGCAGGGCCGAGCGGGACCGGGTGGGGGACGTACCCCGGTGCGGGCGGGCCGACTCGCCGCCCCCGCACGGGCCCGGCCGTCCCGGAACGTGGCACGGGAACGGCTGTCAGCCGAGGCCGTCCGGGACGATGCCGAGTTTTTCCGCGATGCGGGCGAGGGCCTTCAGGTCGGTCGTGTTGAGCGGGTCGAGGACGGTGCGGCGCACGGAGCGCAGGTGGGTGGGCGCTGCCGAGCGCACGAGGTCGAGGCCGACGTCGGTGAGTTCGGCGAGGGTGTAGCGGCCGTCGTCCGGGTCGGGTGTCCGCACGACCCAGCCGCGCTGTTCACAGCGTTTGACGACGTTGGACAGACGGGAGAGCGAACCGCTGGCGAGAAAGGCGAGCTCCCCCATCCGCAGCCTGCGCCCCGGGGCCTCGGAGAGGTGGCTGAGCGCGAGGTACTCGAACAGGGTGAGGCCGTTCTCCTGCCGCAGCGGCGACTCCAGCTTGCCGGGCAGCAGCAGGACGAGGGAGACCAGGCCCGTCCACGCCGCCTTCTCCTGTTCGTCGAGCCACCGCGGCTCCTCGTCGTCCCCGTGCCCGTGTGTGCCGCTCATGGACCCTTCCGTATCGCTCATGGAGCGTCCCGCCCTTCCAGTGAATCCCGTCATCACTTGACGCTTGAAGTCATCGCTTGCTACTGTCAATTTACGCTTGAAGTCATCGAAGGGGAAACGCACCCCTGCGGCAAGGAAGAAGGAGCATCATGAGCACCGTCACCTTCGGCATCGCTCCGGGCTACGGCGAGAAGCTGCACGCGGCCCTCGGCTACAGCGGGGCCGTCCGCGTCGGCGACCGGGTCGAGATCTCCGGCCAGGCCGGAGTGGACGACGACCTGGCCATCCCCGACTCGCTGGAGGACGAGATCGTCCGGGCCTTCGACAACGTGGAGAGCACGCTCGCCACGGTCGGCGCGACCTGGAAGGACGTCATCCACGTCAACTCGTACCACAAGGTCGCGCCGGGGGACGACGTCATCGGCGACGACCACAACAGGGTCATGGCCGAGCAGTTCCGCCGCCGCCTCGGCGGCCGTGCGCCGATCTGGACCGAGACCGGCGTCACCGTCCTCGGCCTCGCCGCGATGCGCGTGGAGATCCGCGTCACCGCCATCGTCGGCTCCGGGAGCTGAACCGCCGCCGCGCACAGCGGCCATGCCACCGGGGTTCGGGGCCTCGCCGATCGGGCCCCGAACCCGGTGACAGCGCTTTTCAGTCGGCCGTTTTCGTCGCGCCGTATCTGGCCTCCATCATCAGTACGGCCTCGTCCACGACGCGTGCCATCGACGCGTCGTCAGGTGACCAGTCGACGAGCAGCATCCGGGGCCAGAGGACGTAGTTGGAGATCATCCCCAGGAACTGGGTCGCCGCCAGTTCCGTGTCGTCCAGCCTGGCCGTACCCAGAGCGTTCTCGGCGTCGAGATAGCGGCGTACCGAGTCGAAGTAGGGCATCTTGCCGCGCTCGAAGTGGGCCTCGCCCAACTCGGGGAAGCGCGGCAGTTCGGCGATGACGATGCGGAAGAGGGCCGCCATTCCGGGCCGGGTGAGGAGGGTGACGTACCGGCGGCCCAACGCCGTCAGGCCCGCCCGCAGGTCGCCCGTCGGCGGGCGGAGGTCTCCGTCGTCCTCAACCGTCCAGGACTCCGTCACGATCGCGTCGAACAGCGCCGCCTTGGTCGGGAACTGCTTGAACAGAGTCGCCTTCGACACCCCGGCCGCCTCGGCGACCTTGGCCAGTGAGGTGCCGGCGTACCCGGCGTCGAGGAACAGTCGGGTGGCGGCCCTGATGATGGCCGCCCGCTTCTGCTCGGCGACGCGCCGGTGGTAGGGCGAGGGCTCCGTCGTCATGGGCACCACTCTACGCGAGGCGAGCCACTTGACTCACCATCTGTCATGCACGTAGCTTTGGCGAGGCGAGTCACTCGACTCACCATTGTTCCGCAGGAAGGACCGCGTCATGGGACGCTTCGACAAGCAGACCGTTCTCGTCACCGGTGGCACTGGCGGACAGGGGGCCAGCCACGTTCGGGCCTACCACGAGGAGGGGGCGAACGTCGTCATCGCCGCGCTCTCCGAAGGGCCTGGCAAGGAGCTCGCCGCCGAACTCGGCGAGCGGGCACTGTTCGTCCGTCTGGACGTCACCGACGAGGACGCCTGGGCGGCGGCGGTCACCGAGACCGAACGCCGGTTCGGTCCGATCGCGGTCCTGGTCAACAACGCCGGCGTCCAGAACCCCGCGGCGCCGATCGAGGCCACGGAACGGCGGGTCTGGGACCGCGTACTCGACGTCAACCTCACCGGCACGTTTCTCGGCACCAAGACCGTGACCCCGTCACTGCGCCGCAACGGCGGCGGAGTGATCGTCAACATCGCCTCCACGATGGCCCACGCCGGCACCTCGCTCTACGCGCCGTACGTCGCCAGCAAGTGGGCGTTGCGCGGGCTCACCAGGACCGCCGCGATGGAGCTGGGTCGGGACGGCATCCGGGTCAACTCCATCCACCCCGGCGTCGTCTCCACCCCGTTGGTCAACGAACCGATCGCCGGCCAGCCGCCCATCGCGGACTTCTACTCGCCCGAGCCGTACGCCGTCCCCCGAATGGGAACCCCGGCCGACATCACCGCACTCCTCCTCTACCTCACCTCGGCCGACGCCTCGTTCGTCACGGGCTCGGAGTTCGTCGCGGACGGCGGGCTCCTGCTCGGCCCCGCCCTGCAACCCGCCACGGCGGCAGCCTGACCGGATCGCCAGCCGCCCCGAACGGCCCCGCTTCCTCACCGACACCACGGCGAGGCGCACACGCCCAGGACGTGGACGAAGAGGTCCGGTTAGGTTCCTGCGGGGCCCGGTGGCATGCGGATAACAGGGTGCGGACATTGTTCGCGCTCGCGGCGGTGCGCAGCCGGGTGTTCCCCTATTCCAGGGATGGTGGTGTCCGCGAACCCGGTCCCCGGTTCACCGCCCGTCCCGGGGCGGCGTTGGGGGGCGAGCTGGGGTGTGCAGGAACTCCCGATGGGGTTCACCGAGTTCCCCAGGGTCGCGTTCTCCCGGATGATCGTCGCTTCTGGAGCGCTGCTCATGGTCCTCACGAACGCGCGGATCGGACCACGTCGCTCTCGCATGAACCGTATGGTCCGCCTCGTACAGAACGTCTCGAAGTTCGGCCGTCGTCCTGCCACCACGGCCGAAGCCGCCGAAGTCGTCCACGCGGTGCGGCGGCTCGGCCTGTTCTCGCCCGTACGGGTCGCCTGCTTGGAAGAATCGGTGGCCGCGGCACTGGCCCTGGCCCTCCTCGGACGCGGCGTGCGCTGGTGCCACGGCGTGATCGCCGACCCCATTCGTCTGCACGCCTGGATCGAGGCGGAGGGGCGCCCGGTGGCCGAGCCCGACAGCACGCGGCGGTGCACGGCACTGCTGACCATCCCAACAATGGAGGAGACCACGTGAGCCACCCCCTGATCTGGCTGCGCGGCGACAAAACCGGAATCGGCCCGCTGCGCGCCGACCTCGTGGAGGAGTACTGGAAGTGGGAGCAGTCGATCCCCACCATCGTCGGATACAACCGGCAGACCCCGCAGCCGTTGGAGTCCACGCGGGAGATCCTCGTGGAGGGCTACGGTCGCGCCTCGGATAGGGAGCTGCGGTTCACCGTCTACGACCTGACCGGGGAGAGCCCGTGCCCGGTTGGCCTGGCCCAGGTGTACATCGACCAGATGCGGCGCAACGGCGAGTACGTGGTGGCCCTGGGCGAGTCCCGGGGCAGGGGCGTGGGCACCGAGGCCACTCGGCTGGTGCTGGACTACGCCTTCCACGTGACCAACCTGAGGTGCGTGTACCTGACCGTCATCGAGCCCAACGCCGGGGCGATCCGCGCCTACGAGAAGGCGGGGTTCAAGCGGCAGGGGATGCGGCGCAACTCCAACCAGTGGCTGGGTGAGACCGTCAACGAGGTGCTGATGGACGCCATCCCCGAGGAGTTCGAGGGTCCCTCACTCGTCAAGGCCCAGTTCCGGATGTGAACCTCCGGTGCCTGCTGTGCTCGGCGAGCGTATGCTTCCGTGGGGTGCGGGCCGTGACCAGCGAACTTCGGACCGACCGAGGAGATAGGGACCGCTCTGAGTGGGTTCGGGCGGGCTGTCGCTCCGGCGAGTCGGAGGCCGAAGAGCACACATGGAGCAGCCAGTCGGCACTGGGCACACGAAAACCCCAGGGTGAGGACCTTGAAAACAGCCTCTGAACTGGGGTTTTGCGGGTAGGCCCCCAGGGGCTCGAACCCTGAACCCACGGATTAAAAGTCCGTTGCTCTGCCAATTGAGCTAGAGGCCCGCGACACGGCTCGGAGCAGGGTCCCAGCCATCGCCGGAGCCAACTCTACCGCAGCCATACGGGCTCTGGACGGCCGGTACACCCGGCGGGGCAAGGGCTTACCCGCCGGTCGGGCGGACCCGGGCCGCCAGGCCCCGCGACGGAACAGCACGGTGACGTGGAGCACACCCACGCGGCAGGGGAATCCGCCGGTTTCCCGGCACCACGCGCACCCTCGGCCCCACCACGAGCGCGGTGTCGTTCCCGAGCCCGGCCGCGACCACCCTGACTACCGTGGCTACGGCATAGGCACGGCCTCCGGCAGGGCCCCCGTGCGCCCCGTCACGGAGCGGTGGCGATCGTGCGTCTCACCCAACCGCTCCCCACCGCTCCGCGCCGCCGGGATCAGGCGGGCGGGCAGCCCGAACCGTCGGCGCGGGGAACCTCGCCGGGCCCGGCGCCCTCCTCCGGGCGCCGCCGCTCCAGCAGGACGGTGTCGCGCCAGATCCCGTGGTGGCGGGCGACGCGCTCGCGCACGCCCACGGTGCGGTAGCCCGCCTGGTGGTGCAGGGCCAGGCTGGCGCGGTTCTCGGGGAAGACCGAGGTCTGGAGCGTCCACAGTCCGGCGGCGTCGGCCTCGGTGACCTGCCGGTACAGCAGCGCCTTGCCCACGCCCCGGCCGCGCGCGTCCTCGGCGACGTAGACCGAGGTCTCGGCCACCCCGGCGTAGACCTCGCGGGCGGAGACGGGCGAGGCGGCGGCCCAGCCGACGACGCGGCCGCCGGACTCGGCCACCCAGCGGTGCCCGGGCGTCCACCGGTCCTTCAGCGCGTCCGCCCCGGGGACCTCGGTCTCGAAGGTGGCGTGGCCGCTGGCGATGCCCTGGGCGTAGATCTCCCGGACCGCGTCCAGGTCGGCGTCGGCCATGGCGCGGGTGGTGACGTCGGCGGGCAGGTCGGTGGGGCAGCACGGGCGGGCGTTGAGCATGCCCATCACCGCGTCGGCGGCGTGCGGCAGGCCGGTGCAGCAGGCGGGGTTGACGGCGACCCGGGTGGAGGTGCCCACCTTGGTGAGGGTCACGAACCCGACGTCGGCGAGCTTGCGCAGGTGGTGGGAGACGGTGGGCTGGCGGACCTCCACCATCTCGGCGAGCTGGCCCACGCTGACCGAGCCGGGGGTGGTGGCGATGGCGTGCAGGAGCCGGACGCGCATGGGTTCGGCCAGGCAGGCGAACCAGGCGGCGTAGGTCTCGGCGTCAGCGGCGGGGAGGAGGCCGCCTTCGCGCTCGGGCGTCGTCACAGTCATGGCACCCATTATCGACGAAGATCTATGGTTGCATCCATCGACTTCCGTCGATAGAGTCCCGATCCATAGACGCCAGTCAATGAAAGAGGAGGGCGTCATGGACGCACAACGTCCGGTCGTGGTGATCGGCGCCGGTCCGGTGGGACTCGCGGCCGCGGCGGAGCTGGTCGCGCGCGACCTGCCGGTCCTGGTCCTGGAGAAGGGCGGTCGAGCCGGTGCCGCCGTGTCCGAATGGGGCCACGTGCGCCTGTTCTCGATGTGGCGCGACCTGGTGGACCCGGCCGCGGAGAAGCTGCTCACCGCCACCGGTTGGCGGCGTCCGGACGACGCGGGCTACCCGACCGGCCGCGAGTGGGTCGAGGCCTACCTCGCTCCCCTGGCCGGGGCCTTGGGCGAACGGGTCCGCTTCGGCGCCGAGGTGACCGGCGTGAGCCGCACGGGCCGGGACCGGGTCGTGGACGCCGGGCGCGGGGAGCAGCCCTTCACCGTGCGCCTTCGCACCGACCGGGGCGAGGAGCGGATCCCGGCCCGCGCGGTGGTCGACGCCTCCGGCACCTGGGGCACGCCCAACCCGGTGGGCGGCGACGGGCTGCCCGCGCTGGGCGAGTCGACGGCCGCCGAGCACGTCTCGTACCGCATTCCCGACACCGCCAGCCCAGCCGGACGGGCCCGGTACGCGGGTCGGACCACGGCGGTCGTCGGCAAGGGGCACTCGGCGCTGACCGCCCTGGTCGGCCTGACCGCGTTGGCCGGGGAGGAACCCGGCACCGAGGCGGTGTGGGTGCTGCGCCGGGAGGAGATCGGCGATGCCTTCGGCGGTGGCGCGGCCGACCAGCTGGCCGCGCGCGGCGCGCTCGGCCAGCGCGCCCGCGAGGCCGTGGAAGCCGGGCACATTCGAGTGGTCACCGGGTTCCGTACCGCCGGGGTCCGCACGGAGCGGGACGGACGCCTCGTGCTGGCCGACGAGGAGGGCCGCGAACTGGAGCCCGTGGACGAGGTGGTCGCCCTCACCGGATTCCGCCCCGACCTGTCCTTCCTGTCCGAGATCCGCCTGGACCTGGACAGCGCCCTCCAGGCACCGGTGGAGCTCGCCCCCCTCATCGACCCCAACGTGCACTCCTGCGGCACCGTCTACCCCCACGGCGCCGCCGAGCTCTCCCACCCGGAGGAGGGGTTCTTCCTGGCCGGGATGAAGTCCTACGGGCGGGCCCCGACCTTCCTGGCCCTGACCGGCTACGAGCAGGTCCGCAGCATCGCCGCCCATCTGGCCGGGGACCGCGAGGCGGCCGCCCTCGTGGAGCTGGTCCTGCCCGAGACGGGGGTGTGCAGCGGCGGAGGCCTGTCCGAGGAGCCGGACGCGGCGGCCGGCAGCGGCGGCTGCTGCGGCCCCGCGCCCGAGGCCGCGCGGGAGTCCGCGGCGCGGTAGGCGCCCCCTACCTCCGCTCCGGGGCGAAGCGCCTGCGCCAGGCCAGGGACACGTACACCAGGGCGATGAGCACGGGCACCTCGATCAGCGGGCCCACCACCCCGGCCAGGGCCTGGCCCGAGGTGACGCCGAAGGTCGCGATCGCGACCGCGATGGCCAGCTCGAAGTTGTTGCCCGCCGCCGTGAAGGCCAGCGTCGCGGTGCGGTCGTAGTCCATCCCGACCGCCTTGCCGAAGGCGAAGGTGCCGAACCACATGAGGGCGAAGTAGGCCAGCAGCGGCACCGCGATGCGCGCCACGTCCAGCGGTTGGCTGGTGATCCGGTCCCCCTGGAGGGCGAACAGCAGCACGATGGTGAACAGCAGCCCGTACAGCGCCCACGGGCCGATCCGGGGCAGGAAGGCCGACTCGTAGCGCTCGCGTCCCATCCTGCGCTCGCCGATCCGGCGGGTGAGGAACCCAGCCACGAGGGGGATTCCGAGGAAGACCACGACGTTCAGGACGATGGTCCAAGGGGAGACATCGAGTCCGTCGGTGTCCAGGCCCAGCCACCCGGGCAGCAGGTCCAGGTAGAACCAGCCCAGCAGGCCGAAGACCAGCACCTGGAAGACCGAGTTCAGCGCGACCAGCACCGCGGCGGCCTCGCGGTTACCGCAGGCCAGGTCGTTCCAGATGATGACCATCGCGATGCAGCGCGCCAGGCCGACGATGATCAGGCCGGTGCGGTACTCGGGCAGGTCGGCCAGGAAGATCCAGGCCAGCGCGAACATCACCGCGGGGCCGACGAGCCAGTTGATCACCAGGGAGGAGACCAGCAGCCGGGTGTCGCGGGTGACGGTGTCCAGACGGTCGTAGCGGACCTTGGCCAGCACCGGGTACATCATGACCAGCAGACCGAGAGCGATGGGCAGGGAGACCCCGCCGACCTCCATGGCCGCCAGAAGTTCGTTCAGCCCCGGGACCAGGCGTCCCAGACCCAGGCCGACGGCCATGGCGAGCAGGATCCACACCGCGAGGAACCGGTCGAGGAACGACAGTTTCGCGACGACGGACTCGCCCGTACCACTGGTGGTCCTGTCGGTCGAGGCCATCAGCAGGGCCTCCTGTTCGCGGCGGCGCCGCTGGTACGGGCGGTGGCGGCGAGCCCGGCCAGGGCCCCGGAGAGGTCCTCGATCCGGTCCGGGCACAGCCGGTAGTAGGTGAACCGGCCGCAGGGCTCGGTCTCCACCACCCCCGCCTCGCGCAGGATCCGCAGGTGGTTGGACAGGTTGGTCTGGCGCGCCCCGGTCTCCTCGACCAGGTGCGTCGTACACAGGGTCTCCCGGGCGAGCAGGGTCACGATCCGCAGCCGGAGCGGGTCTCCCAGCGCCCTCATGAGGTCAGTGTCTACTGATATCAGCATGCGCTGATATTATCCTGCCGGTTGTCGCCGACAAGCCCGTCGGACGCCCTCCCCCTTTCCCGGGAACCCGTTTTTCCCGGGGAACGCGGTCCGCGTCCGGTCCGGCGCCCGTCCGCTCCCGCACGGACCCGATTCCCCGCCGACCGCGCGGAGTCCGGTTCCCGGCGGCGCCCGTCCACCACCGAAACGAAGCAGAGGCGAGTGACCGTGACCAGTTCCGACAAGCCGTCCGTCCTGTTCGTGTGCGTCCACAACGCGGGCCGCTCCCAGATGGCCGCCGCCTGGCTGTCCCACCTGGCCGGGGACCGCGTGGAGGTCCGCTCCGCCGGATCCGCGCCCGCCGACGCGCTCAACCCCGCCGTGGTCGAGGCCATGGCCGAGGTCGGCGTGGACATCACCGACCAGCACCCCAAGATCCTCACCACCGAGGCTGTCGAGGCCTCCGACGTGTGCGTGACCATGGGCTGCGGCGACACCTGCCCCGTCTTCCCGGGCAAGCGCTACCTGGACTGGCCCCTGCCCGACCCCGCCGGTCAGGGCGTGGCGGCCGTCCGCCCCATCCGCGACGAGATCAGAAGGCGCGTCGAGGAGCTGATCGGGGAGCTCTCCCCGGGCGCGCGGCCGTAGGGTCGTTCGGCGCACCCGGCCGCCGCGGTCCGGCACACCCCTCGGGTGCGCGGCCGCGGGACATGCCCGCGCCGGACGGTCCTGGAGGGCCACCGACGCCCTCTTGGAAACCCCCGCCGGGCGATCCCGAGGCACGTCGGCATCGCGCAATGAGACGCGCACGTGAACTGCGCCCAACGGTGACCGGTACGAAGGTCAAAGGCTTGACCGTGTTCCCGGGCCGCGCCCGGAGATGTCGCCGTGTCCGCCACCCGTGATTTCCCGCCGGGAAGGCGCATTTCACCGATCGCCCCCCGAACCACCCGCGAGCCGGAAAACCCCGTGCGAGGTTCCCTCTCCGGTGCGCGGGGCGGTCGCCGTCCGGACGGCCCCGTACTCCCTCCGCACGCGTGTTCGCACCCTCCCGACAGCGGAGGCGGAACGGCGTCGCCTCGGCCCCCGGCGATGCCACGCCGACCCGGAGACCTCAGTAAGCTTCGTGGGCCGCCCCCTTTTCCCCGAGCGCGCCCCCGCCGTGCCCTGTCCACCGTCGCCGTGTCCCGCCGAGGGAGGCGACCGAAGCAGCTGGAGCAGACTCTGCCGTGTCCCTCTTCGAAGCAGTCATCCTTGGCCTCGTCCAGGGACTGACCGAGTTCCTACCGATCTCCTCCAGCGGACACCTGCGCGTGGTGTCGGCCTTCTTCGGCTGGCCCGACCCCGGCGCCGCCTTCACCGCCGTCAGCCAGATCGGCACCGAGCTGGCCGTGGTGATCTACTTCCGCCAGAGGGTCTGGGCGATCCTGTCCACGTGGACCAGGTCGCTGTTCAACCGCGAACTGCGCAGCGACATCAACGCGCGCATGGGCTGGTACGTCATCCTCGGCTCCGTCCCCATCGTGGTCCTGGGACTGCTCCTGGAAGACCAGATCGACAGCGTCTTCCGCGACCTGCGCCTGATCGCGCTGAACCTCATCATCTTCGGCGTGATCCTCGGCATCGTCGACCGGTACTCGCGCAAGCACCGCACCCTGGAGGACCTCAACGTCTCCCGGGGCATGACCTTCGGTCTGTTCCAGGCGCTCGCCCTCGTCCCGGGCGTCTCCCGGTCGGGCGGCACCGTCACCGGCGGGATGCTGCTCGGCTTCAAGCGCGCGGACGCGGCCGAGTACGCCTTCCTGCTGGCACTGCCCGCCGTCTTCGGCTCGGGCCTGTACAAGCTGACCGACATCGGTGAGAACGAGTACGCCGGGTGGGGCGCCACCATCGTGGGCACGCTCATCGCGGGCGTCGTCGGCTTCATCGTCATCGCCTGGCTGATGCGCTTCATCTCCACGCACAGCTTCATGCCCTTCGTCTACTACCGTGTCGGCCTGGGCATCCTCATCCTGGCCCTGGTGAGCTGGGGCGCGCTCGACCCGCAGGGCGGCGCGGGTGCGCAGCCCGCCGAGAGCGAGATCGTCAGCGAGCAGGAGACGCCGAGGGAGGAGTCCGAACCCGAGACCGACACCGAGGCCGACGCCGGGACCGGCCCGTCCTCCGAGACGGCCACGGAACCGTCCGAGGAGCCCTCCGAGCAGGCCGTGCCGACCGTCGACCCGGTCACCGGCTGGGAGATCGACCCCGAGGTGGGTCTGCCCCGCAACCCCGAGACCGGGCTCTACCACGACTCGGACCTGGGCATGGACGTGGACTACGACCCGGTCACCGGCCTGGCCACCAACCCGGTGACCGGTGAGGCCTACGACCCCAAGGCGGCCGGTTAGGGGTCCCCACCCCCGAAGGCCCGGGCACGCGGCGGAAGCAGGGCTCCGCGCCGGGGCCCGCCGCCCGGGGACACGGTGCCCCTACACCCGAAGGCACAGCAGGGGACCGGCGGATGTCCGCCGGTCCCCTTCGTCATCCGCCGAGGCCCTGAACGGCGGTGTCCAGCCGCCGCGCGAGGGCCTCGGTCTCCTCCGGCCCCGGCCGCGCGCCGCCGCGCTCCTCCAGCAGGTCGGCGCGGCCGATCACGCGCAGCGCCCCCGCGTAGCGCGGACCGTCGAGGTCGGCCTCCTCGACGACGTCGGCCCGGCCCTCGTGGACGACCAGCACCGGGTCGCCGCCCTCCGTACTCAGCAGCCGAGCCACGTGCTCGGCACGGACGATCTCCACCGCCGCCTCCTCGTGCTCCTCGTGGGACGCCTGTCATCCCCGCCTGCCCGGGGACGGCCGCGGTGAACATGGCGGCCCGCCCACCGCTCCACCGACCGGCGCCTCCGGCACGTCGATCCCCCTCCCGCCGGGCGGAGCGCGGCTCGTCCCCGCGCCCCCAGAGCACGCGGGGCGCGGCGCCCTCTGCGCCGGGAGCGCGGAACCGAGCACGGGACCGGAGACGCGGTCGGCCACAGGACCGGGCCCGGAACTCGATGCGCCGCGTAAATCGCAGTTCCCGCGCATATCATCATCAGGTGAACAACGGTTGACATCGGTCCACTGTGTGGACCCGCGCACCGCGAACTGGAGTTGTCCAACCGCGTTCTCCCGCGCAATTACCGGGATATCCCTCCCCGGCACCCGCTTCGACCAGGGGATACGTTCAGGGCCGCACTCCCCGGGGACGGCGCGCGGACGACGGGCGCGCCGGGAGGTCCTACCGGAACGGGACTTCGGTCACGAGTTCGCTCCGGGAAAGGCCGATGTGAAGCACAACACGGGAGCTTCCCACAAAACCGCAGGTCACGGAGTCGATACTGTCTCCGACCTGGGGCGCGCCGAGGCAAGCGCGATGCCACTGGGGCCCATGTGCACTAAAGTTTCCTTGCTATGGGGCATTCAGCGAGAAGTCCGTCATCGGGGGACATAATCCGATCGACCCGGGAGGGTAATCCCGAGCTCACCAGGGCACTCTCCGCGTACCTGGGTGTCGAGCTCGCCCCCCGGGAGTTCACCCTCGCGGACGGGACCCGGGTCGGGGTCGACTGCGCCGACGACGGTCGGCCGACCGTCCTCGCCCAGTTCTCACCCCTGCACGGGCCGATGAAGTCGGCCCAGCGCAACAAGGTCATCGCGGACGCCTTCAAGCTGGCCTGGCTGCGGGACCAGCACTTCCCGGACGCACGTCCGCTCGTGGTGCTGGGCGAGCCCCTCGCCAAGCTCTTCGGGCGCGGCGCGTGGCTGCCCGTGGCCTTCGCCTCGCACCAGATCACGGTCGCCCTCGTTGACGACCGTCTCAGGATTCGGGCACTCGATATCAGTATGTGATCAACACTTCATAACGCGTTAATCAGCAATCCCTAACGTTTGACACGTCAAGATTCCCGCGGGCCGTCGCCATGCTTGCTTCCACCCGCTCTCCATCGAAGGTCCTCGGGCACCCATGTCCGAAGACAGCCATCCGGAGGGTGTCCCATGGGCCTTCCCCATGCGGTCGTCGTCGCAAGCACCGTCGTCACAGCAAGCACTGTCGGCCCGCACACCGCCGCGTCCCCCAGCGGCTCCGCCACGCGTTCCGCGGCGCCCCCGTCGCGCTTCGCACCCCGCTCCGGCTCCGTGCCGCCCGGCCCCCTCCTCGGTCGATGACGCCACACCCCTGTGACCTGCGCGCCCGTTTTCGCCCCTCCAGCACCCATTCACCGCCAGGACACGTTGTGCAATCATCCGATCACACATCCCGAGGAGAAGGTATGGCACGTCCAGCACGGCCGGAGACGGGCCCGGGGCCCGCGGCCCGGCGCACCGAACACACGTACCGAAGGCGGGACGCCGCGTGAGCGACGACCGTATCGAAGTACGCGGACTCAGCAAGACCTACGAGGGCGGTGACCCGCACCGGCCCGCGCTCGACCGCATCGACCTGGACATCCCCCGAGGCGAGTTCGTCAGCCTCATCGGCCCCAGCGGCTGCGGCAAGTCCACCCTGCTGCGGGTGATCGCCGGGCTGGAGGGCCACGACAGCGGTGACGTCACCGTCTTCGGCTCCACGCCCAAGCGCATGTGCGAGGCCAAGGCCGTGGGCCTGGTCCCGCAGACCCCCGCCCTGCTGCCGTGGCTGAACGTGCGGCGCAACATCTCCCTGCCCTCGCGGGTCAACCGCCGGGCGGGCAGGGGCAGCGAGGACCCGGACCAGCTGCTGCGCATGGTCGGCCTGGACGACTCCGCCCGCAAGTACCCCCACGAACTGTCCGGCGGCATGCAGCAGCGCGTGGCGATCGCCCGCGCCTTCGGTCTGCGGCCCGACCTGCTCCTGATGGACGAGCCCTTCTCCGCGCTGGACGAGTTCACGCGCGAGGCGCTCCAGCTCCAGCTCCTGAACATGTGGGAGCGCATGTCCACGACGGTCGTGTTCGTCACCCACTCGGTGCGCGAGGCGGTCACGCTCTCCGACCGCATCGTCGTGATGTCGGCCCGGCCCGGCCGGGTGCACGAGGTGCTGCCCGTCGACCTGCCCCGCCCCCGCGACAAGGCCGTGGTGACCGGACCGCACATGCACGCCCTGGAGGACCGGGTCCGCGCGTCCCTCCAGTCCGCATGGGAGGCCGGAGCCGCCCCCGACGACCTCGTTCCGCTGTGAGAGGAGGAGAGACCATGGCCACCAGCACACCCGTCCGGCCCCGCCCCGAGGGCGAGGCCTCCCCGAAGCGCGGTGCCGCGCGCCGGCGCCGCTTCGGCCTCAGGCTCAGCGTGTGGCTGCCCACCGCCGTGGCGGTGGTGATCGTCGGCTTCGCCTGGTCGGCGACCGCCGAGGACCAGCCCTACCTCCTGCCTCCGCTGGCGGAGGTCGGGGGGATCCTGGTCGAGGATCCGCTGCTGTTCGTGAACAACGCCTGGGCCACCCTCAGCATCGCCCTGACGGGCGTGGCCTTCGGCGCGGGCACCGCGTTCGTCCTGGCCCTGCTGATGTCGGAGATCCCGCTGCTGCGGCGCGCGATCATGCCGCTCGCCGTCATCCTGAACGTGACCCCGGTCATCGCGATCGCCCCCGCCCTGGTGGTGGCGTTCGGCTTCGGCATGACCCCCAAGGTCATCGTCACCGCGATCATCACGTTCTTCCCGGTGCTCATCAACGTGACCACGGGGCTGCGGTCGGTCTCCCGGCCCGTCCTGCACGTCTTCTCCACCCTGCACGCCTCCCGCCTGGAGGTGCTGCTCCGGCTGCGTATCCCCAGCAGCCTCCCCTACACCCTCGCCGCTCTGCGGGTGGTGTTCCCCCTGTCCATCGTGGGCGCCGTGGTCGCGGAGTTCGTCGCCGCCGGATCCTCAAGCGGGCTCGGCACGATGATCCGCAACTCGGCCGCGACCGCCCGGTTGGAGTACGTCTACGCGGCCGTCGCCTGTCTGGCCGTCATGGGCGTGCTGATGCTCGCACTCATCACCGTCCTCGAACGCAGACTGCTGTTCTGGCACGAGTCCCAGCAGCGCACCACCTCCTAAGGAACCCCCAATGACCAATCCGCCCCACCGCCCCAGTCCCCGGCGCCGACGCTCCCTCGCGGCGGCCGCCGCGGCATCGGTCCTCCTCCTCACCGCCGCGTGCAGCGGAGGGGAGGCGGCCGAGGAGGACCCCCAGGTCGCCACCGTCATCGACGAGGAGCGCTGCCAGACCAACCGCGACGCCGGTACGGTCACCTACATCACCGGTTACCAGTACCAGGCCTCGGTCTCCATCCTGGAGGCCGTCGCCGCGGACGCCCTCGGCTACTTCGAGGCCGTCTGCCTGGACGTGGAGATCCAGCCCGGCAGCGGTGACACCATCGGCAACTCCCAGCTCGTGTCGGCCGGCACCGCCCACTTCACCTCCCTGGGCAACGAGGCCGAGGTCCTCCAGGCCAACGACGCCGGACACGAGGTCATCGGCGTCTCCACCTACGGGCACGTCCCGATCGCCAGCCTGCTCACCGGCACCGGCATCGAGGAGCTCAAGGACCTGGAGGGCACCACCCTCGGCCACAAGGGCATGCTCCCCGCGCCGCTGGAGGCCATGCTCGTCGCCGACGGCGTGGACATGGACTCCATCGAGATCGTCGAGGTCGGCTACGACCCCAGCGTGCTGCCGCGCGACCAGGTGCAGGCGCTCACCGCGTTCCGCTCCAACGAGCCCTTCCTCCTGTCCGACATGGGCGAGGAGTACAACGAGTGGCTCCCCGAGAACTACGGGGTCGTGGGCTCGTTCGGCGTGATGGCCACCAACCCCACGTGGGCCGAGGAGAACCCGACGGTCGTCGAGGACTACCTGCGCGCGATCGCCAAGGCCTTCGAGTACTGCCAGGAGAACGGCGAGGAGTGCGTCGGCTACGCCGCCGAGCTGGCCGAGGCCGGATACGACACCGAGCACAACCTGCGGATCTGGAACTCCGAGCAGGAGCTGGTGACGGCCTCCACGCCCGACGACTCCACCCCGGGCTACATCGACCTGAGCCTGACCGAGGCCGAGGGCCAGACCCTCGTCGACAACGGCCAGCTGGACGAGCTGCCCGACGTGGAGCCCCTGTTCGACCCCCGCTACCTGGAGGCCGTGCACGTGGCGACCGAGGTGTCCTGGCCGTCCGAGTAGGACCGGGCACAGCCCACACAGCAGGACCGCGCGGACAGCGCCGCGCACCGAGCGCCCAGAGCGCCTGGGCGCGGCGCACGGACCGCACTGCGCACGGGCGACCGCAGTGAGCGGCGCCCGAGAGTGAATGAGGAGCCAAGGATGGCAGCAGAAGGCGGGCCACAGGCCGCCGAAACCGAGTACGGCATCTTCCTGCCCATCGGCAACGGGGGGTGGATCGTCTCGGAGACCGCACCGCACCCCGAGGCGACGTACGAGTACAACAAGAAGGCCGCGGTCCTCGCCGACGCCTACGGACTCGACTTCGTCATGTCCATGGGCAAGTGGCGCGGCTACGACGGCGCGACCGACCACTGGGGGCGCACCCTGGAGTCGATCACGATGATGTCGGGGCTCGCGGAGGCCACCGAGCACGTCAAGGTGTGGGCGACCGTCCACACGAACCTGTTCCACCCGGCCCTCGCCGCCAAGATGTACACCACCCTCCAGGACATCAGCGGCGGACGCGCCGGGATGAACATCGTGGTGGGCTCCTACGTGGACGAGTTCGCCCAGATGGGCCTGTGGCGCGAGGACATCGGCCACGGTGACCGCTACCGGTACACCGAGGAGTGGACCAGCGTCCTCAAGCGGCTGTGGACCGAGGACTCGGTCACCCACGACGGCGAGTTCTTCAAGCTCGACGACTGCCGCTCGCGGCCGCACCCCACTCCGGCGCCGACCCTGATCAGCGCGGGCCGCTCCGACACGGGCCTGAACTTCCAGGCGCGCCACTGCGACGGCTCGTTCCTGACCGCGGAGGACCTGCCCGGCCTGCGCGACGCCAGCCGCGACGTCAAGGAGCGCGCCCAGAAGGAGGGGCGCAGCATCAAGACGTACTCGATGCTGACCGTCGTCATGGACGACACCGACGCCGCGGCCGAGGAGCGGCGGCTGGAGTACGGGCGCGGCGCGGACATCGACGCGCTGGTCAACATGAAGCGGTCCTGGGGCCTGCCCCTGGACAAGGCCCTGTCGCTGACCTCCGAGCGGCCCGAGGACGAGGCGTTCCAGACGCCGTTCGTGACCGGGTCCCCCGAGACGGTGGCCGGACGCATCCGCGAGATCGTGGAGTACGCCGAGCTCGACGGTCTGATGCTGATCTTCCCGGACTACCACGCCGACCTCGCGGCGTTCGGTGAGAAGGTCATGCCGCTGCTGCGCCCCGCCGGGGAAACGGCCGCGGAACAGGGCTGAGGCCCTCCGCCGCGGACGCCCGCGGCGGTCGACGCGCGGTCGCTGCGGTGCGAGACGCCCCCGCTCGGGGTTTCGCACCGTGGTGACCTGGGGCCGCGGCGCCCCGCCGGACTCCGCGCCCGGCCCGGCCGCGCTCCCCAGCGACGGTTGGGCTTCCCTCCGACCGGGTAGGCGCCCCCAGTGTCCTCGCAGGTCGGGCGGCACGCCCCCGGTGACCGGGGCGCAGACGCCCGGCCCTCGCACGAGTCGGAGGGACTGACGATGAGCGTCAAGCGTGGCATCGAGGGGCTACAGGACGTCCTGGGGGAAGTGGACTTCCCGGCGGACAAGGACCGGATCGTGACGCACGCCCTGGACGCGGGCGCCGACGAGGAACTGCTCAGCGCCCTGCGGGCGATGCCGCCCGCCCAGTACAACGAGGCCAACGAGGTGCTGCGCTCGGTGCCCCTGCCCCGCTCCGAGACGGACTCGCACACCGAGTCCGCCCGCGCGCAGCTGCGCAGGGAGCACACGAAGCCCGGCATGGCCGAGTCGATGAAGGAGAGCCGCCCGGTCAACCCCATCGAGGAGGAGCTGGGCGAGAACCGCAAGTCCTGAGGCCCCGAGCCGTGGTCCCGGCGCCCTAACGGGCCCCGGGGCCCTTTCGTGCGCGGGCTGGGAGCGGTCACGGGTCCGCGGCGTCCGGTGCTCCGGGAAAAGGCGCACAATGGTCCTACCCGTGCGAGAAGACCCCCGGAGTGCGACCGTGAGCGAGACCGGCCTGACCGTCAAGGCCCTGTTGAAGGCACTGGACAAGGCCGTCCACGGACTCGCCGCCGCGCCCCGGGGGCTCGGGGACGTGGTCCGCTCGGTGGTCGTGGCCGGGAACGGCGCGCCCGTACCCGCCGGTGCGCTGGTCGTCGTCCCGCCCGGGGAGGCCGCCGCCCTGGCCGCGCGTCCCGGGCAGCTGGCCGCCAGCGCCGTGGCGGCCGTGGACGGGGACGCCGACGGGCTGCGCGGTCTGGGCCTGCCCGTGCTCTGCGTGGACCCTGCCGTGGGCACCGACGAGTTCGCCGCCCTGGCCCGGTCGGTCCTGGAGGCGGCCGCCACCGGGTCCGGCCACGGCGACCTGTTCTCCCTGGCCCAGACCGTCGCGACCCTGACCGGCGGCATCGTCAGCATCGAGGACGCCGCCGGTCAGGTCCTGGCCTACTCCGCCTCCAGCGAGGGGGCCGACGAGCTGCGCAGGCAGACCATCCTCGGCCGCGGCTGCCCGGAGTCGTTCCTGGCGCACCTGCGCGAGTGGGGCGTCAACGAGCGGATACGGGACGGCGAGGTGGTCGAGGTCGCCGAACGCCCCGACCTGGGCGCCGCACGCCGCCTGGTGGTGGGGATACAGGCGGGTGAGCGCGCGCTCGGCACCATCTGGGTGCAGGTGGGCGGCAGGCCCCTCGCGGAGACCAGTCCCCAGGTGCTGCGCGGCGCGGCACGCCTGGCCGCGCTGCACGTCATGCGCGCCCACAGCGAGGCGCGCAGCACCTGGCGCGACACCGAGGGGCTGGCCGTGGGCCTGCTCACCGGCGCCTTCGACACCGACGCCCTCGCCCGCCACCTGGGCGCCGACCCCACGACGCCGGTGGCGGTGGTCGCGCTCGCCCTTCGGGAGGGGGAGGTCGACCCGCCCTGGCGGCTGGACCAGGCCGCGGAGATCACGTCGGTGTACGCGGCGGCCTACCGCCGCGAGGCCCTGGTCATCCCGGCCTGCGGCCTGCTGTACGTGTTGGTCCCCGCGCCCTCCGGACAGGCGCCCACCGCGTGGACGCGGGAGCTGGTGTCGGTGCTGCGCGAGAACCTGGGCACGCCCGTCCAGGCGGCGGTGGCGGGCGTGGCGCCCAGGATGCGTGCGGTGCCGTCGCTGAAGAAGGTCGCCAGCCGCGCCCTGGAGGTGGTCGCGGACCGTCCCGAGCGGCTGGTGACCGCGTTCGAGGAGGTCCGTTCCTCGGTGGTGCTGCGCGAGCTGTTCGACGCCCTGGCCGACCGCCCCGGGCTGCGCGACGACCGGCTCGACGCCCTCGACGACGAGCAGCGCCGCTCCCTGTCCGCCTACCTGGACGCCTTCGGCGACGTGTCCGGGGCGGCTGAGCGGCTGCACGTGCACCCCAACACGCTGCGGCACCGGATCAGGCGGATCCGCGAGCTCACCGGGCTCGACCTGGACGACGCCGACCAGAGGCTCCTGGCCACGCTCACACTGCGGGCGTGAGCCGCGGGCCGCGTCCGCCGCCGAGGCGTCCCCCCGGCGGCGGCGCTCCGCCCCGGCGCGGTCTCCGTGCGCCTCCCGTCGGCGTCGCACCGGCCCCCTCCCAGGACACCGGCCGTTCCCTCCATGGTCGCGGTACGGCTCCCGCCAGGTCTCCGGCCGGTCACGGTCACCCGGCCGACGCGCCCCGGCGGGACCGGATTGTCCGAAGCGACACCGCTCCGCCGCCCATGTCGTCCGTTCGCACAACGGTGGCGCACGCCACCCGCGTCTAGGCTCCCGGCAATGTACGCAGGCCACGCCCCTCGGCCCGCGCGATCCCCGACACCCCACCAGGAGCCCTGCACATGAGTGTGGACACCGCACAGGCTCGGCCGCCGAGGGCCAAGGTCCTCATCGCCAGCCTGACCGGAAGCACGATCGAGTGGTTCGACTTCTTCCTCTACGGCACCGCCGCCGCCCTCGTCTTCGACGAGCTGTTCTTCCCCTCGGACGACCCGTTCGTCTCGCTGATGCTGTCGTACCTGACCTTCTCGCTGACGTTCTTCATCCGTCCGCTGGGCGGCGTGGTCTTCTCCCACATCGGTGACCGGATCGGCCGCAAGAGGACCCTGATCATCACGCTGACCCTCATGGGCGGCGCGACCATGCTCATCGGCCTGCTGCCGACCTACGACAGCGTCGGGATCCTCGCCCCGATCCTGCTCGTCGTGCTGCGGATCATCCAGGGCCTGGGCATCGGCGGCGAGTGGGGCGGCGCCCTGCTGCTCGCCTACGAGTACGCGCCCGAGAACCGGCGCGGCCTCTTCGGCAGCGTGCCGCAGATGGGCATCACCTCGGGCATGCTGCTGGCCAGCCTGGTGCTGACCCTGATGTCGCTGCTGCCCGACGACCAGTTCGCGACGTGGGGCTGGCGCGTGCCGTTCGTCGGCAGCGTCCTGCTGGTGCTGCTGGGGCTGTGGATCCGCTCGGGGATCGACGAGACCCCCTCGTTCAGGAAGGCCAAGGAGGAGGGCGAGGTCGCCAAACTGCCGGTGGTGGAGACCTTCCGGTTCCACTGGCGGGCCGTGCTGGTCGCCGTCGGCGCCAAGGTCGTGGAGACCGCCCCCTTCTACATCTTCGGCACCTTCGTGGTGAGCTACGCGACGGGCACGCTGTCCTTCGACAACACCTCCACGCTCAACGCCGTGACCGCCGGGGCGATCGTGGCCACCGTGTGCATCCCGATCGCCGGACGCCTGTCGGACACCTTCGGCAGGCAGCGGGTGTACCTGGTCGGCGCGGTGCTGCTGGCCCTGTTCATCGCGCCCTACTTCCTCATGCTGGGTACCGGCAGCACGCTGATGCTGGTCCTGGCGACCGTGATCGGGCTGGGCGTCCTGTGGGCGCCGGTCACCGCCACCATCGGCACCCTGTGCTCGGAGATCTTCTCCACCCGGGTGCGCTACACCGGCGTCACCCTGGGCTACCAGATCGGCGCGGCGGCCGCGGGCGGCACCGCCCCGCTGATCGCCACCTGGCTGCTGTCGCGGTTCGACAACTCGTGGGTTCCGGTCGCGGGCTACCTGGTTCTCACCGCGGTGGTGTCCATCGTCGCCGTGTCCCTGGCCGGGCGGGCCTCCAACGCCGAGGAGAGGCACCTGGCGGCCTCCGAGAAGGGCTGACGCGCGCCCTCACCGGGCGCACGGTGTGAGGGGGCGGCGTCGACCGCCCCCTCACCGGCCTCCTCCGCCCCGGAACGGACACATGGCCCCTGGGCTGGACATTCATCCCATCTTCCGCCAGCATGGGCGAGGCGCGCGCCCGCGCCTAGGTGTGCCGGGAAGACTGGTCGGCGAGTCCCTGTCAGTCGTACGCCCGGAAAGTTGCACATGAGCATCGACCCGATTCTGCGCTCCGAGCGCCACGGCCCGCTCTCACGGTTGGCCGACACCCTGCGCAGCGACAGCGTCGGCGGCTTCCTGCTGATCGGCGCCGCGATCCTCGCCCTCGTCTGGATCAACTCGCCCTTCGGCGAGGTCTACGAGAACCTGCGGGCGGTCACCTTCGGGCCCGAGTCGCTGCACCTGAACCTGTCCCTGGAGACCTGGGCCGCCGACGGCCTCCTGGCGGTCTTCTTCTTCGTCGTCGGCAACGAGCTCAAGCAGGAGTTCGTCCACGGGGAGCTGCGCGACCCCCGCCGGGCCATGCTGCCGATCGTCGCGGCGATCTGCGGCATGATCGTGCCCGCCGCCATCTACGCCGCGATCAACTTCACCTCGCCCGACACCCTCCACGGGTGGGGCATCCCGATGGCGACCGACATCGCCTTCGCCCTCGCGATCCTCGCGGTGATCGGCCGGGGACTGCCGCCCGCGCTGCGGACCTTCCTGCTGACGCTGGCGATCGTGGACGACCTCGGCGCGATCATCGTCATCGCGGTCTTCTACACGTCCGGCATCAACTTCGTCGCCCTGCTGGCCGCCGCCGCGGGCCTGGCGGTCTTCTGGTACCTCCAGCGCGGCAAGGGCCTGGCCGCCAGGCTCAACGCGTCGGTGGTGCCCAACTGGCTGGTCTACGTGCCCCTGGCCCTGGTGATCTGGGTCCTGGTCCACGAGAGCGGCGTGCACGCGACCATCGCGGGTGTGGCCATGGGCCTGCTGATGCGCACCAACAAGCTGCCCGGCGAGCACCACGACCCGAGCCACGGCGTGGAGCAGCTGCTGCGCCCCTGGTCCGCGGGACTGGCCCTGCCGATCTTCGCCTTCTTCTCCGCGGGCGTGGTCTTCGACGGCTTCGGCGAGGTCCTCACCGACACGGCCGCGCTGGGCATCCTCGCGGGCCTGGTCGTCGGCAAGGTGATCGGCATCGCGGGCGGCTCGTGGCTGACCACCAAGGTGACCAGGGCCGAGCTCAACCCCAGCCTGAAGTGGATCGACATCGTCGGCATGTCGCAGCTGGCCGGTATCGGGTTCACCGTGTCGTTGCTGATC
Organism: Nocardiopsis sp. CNS-639; assembly: GCF_000381685.1. Classification (NCBI taxonomy): domain Bacteria; kingdom Bacillati; phylum Actinomycetota; class Actinomycetes; order Streptosporangiales; family Nocardiopsidaceae; genus Nocardiopsis; species Nocardiopsis sp. CNS-639. The sequence goes on along the minus strand of NZ_KB906856.1, from coordinate 45,591 downwards.
AGTGAGCTGACGTTCGCCGACGACCCGGGGCACCTGGCGCACGCCAAGACGGGCGTGCTGGTGGCCTCCGCCATCGCGACGCTGCTGGCGACGGTGATCCTGGGTGCGAGGGCGCGGCACTACCGGAAGCTGGAGCGCCAGAGCACCGCGGGCGCGGACTCCGAGTAACGACAGGGCGGCGGCCCGTCTCCCCCGAGCGGGGAGGCGGGCCGCCGCCGTGTGACACGGGGGCGGGCCCCGCGGCGGGGCCCGCCTTCCACCGCGGGGCGGACCGCCGCGGCAACGGAAAACGGGCGGCCCCCGGAACCACAGGGGGCCGCCCGCGACGCGTGGTACTCCTACAGACTGACTCCCAGGAACCAGGTCACCACGGTGTACATCGTGGCCAGGATCAGGAACAGCGCGATGAGGTTGAGCCACACGCCGCCGCGCATCATCTGGCCGATCCGCACATGGCCGGAGCCGAAGACGATCGCGTTCGGCGGTGTGGCCACCGGGAGCATGAAGGCCATCGTCGCGGCCAGGGCCACCGGGATCACCAGGGACAGGATGTCGATCTGCATGCCCACCGCGACGCCGCCGAGGATGGGCAGGAAGGTGGCCGCGGTGGCGGTGTTGCTGGTGAGTTCGGTCAGGAAGAGGACCAGCCCGGCCGCGACCAGGATCAGCACCCAGGTGGGCACGCCCTCCAGGACGGCGACCTGGCCGCCGATCCAGGTGCTCAGGCCGGACGCGGTGAACTGCCCCGAGATGGCCAGGCCGCCGCCGAACAGGAGCAGGACGCCCCACGGCAGCTGCACGGCGGTCTCCCAGTCCAGCAGGCGGGTCCCGCGCCCGACCGGGATCAGGAACAGCAGGACCGCCACGGTCATCGCGATCCCGGCGTCGCTGACGCTGGACAGCCACGGGAGGAAGTTGTCGGCCAGGACCGGGACGAAGATCCAGGAGAGCGCCGCGAAGGCGAAGACCGCGAGCACGAGCTTCTCGCCGCGCGCCATCGGGCCCATCTCGGCGAGCTCGGAGCGGATGAGGGCCTGGGCGCCCTCCACCTTCTTGACCTGCGGCGGGAAGATCTTGATCAGCACGAACCAGGCGATGAGCAGGAAGACGGCGGCCAGCGGCAGGCCGACCAGCATCCACTCGCCGAAGCCGATGTGGATGTCGTGGGCGTCGGCGAGGTAGCCGACCATCAGCACGTTGGGCGGCGTGCCGATGATGGTGGCCACCGAGCCGATGGAGGACGAGTAGGCGATGCCGAGCATGAGCGCGGTGGCGAAGTTCGCGTCGGTCCTGCCGTCGCGGAACTGGGTGATCAGCGTGATCACCGACAGGCCCACGGGGAGCATCATCACGGCGGTGGCGGTGTTGGACACCCACATCGTGATGAACCCGGTGGCGAGCATGAAGCCGCCGACCAGCCCCGCGGTGTTGGAGCCCACCTTGGAGACGATGACCAGGGCGATCCGCTTGTGCAGGTTCCACTTCTGCATCGCCAGGGCGAGCATGAAGCCGCCCATGAACAGGAAGATGGTGTCCGACCCGTAGGAGGAGGCGACGTCCCCGACGGGGGTGCCCTCCAGCAGGAGGGGGAAGAGCACCAGCGGCAGCAGCGAGGCGACGGGGATCGGGATGGCCTCGGTGGCCCACCAGATGGCGATGAAGGCGGTCACCGCGGCCACCGCGCGGCCGTTGGCCGACAGGACCGTCTCGCCGTCCTCGCCGTCGACGACGGGCATCGGCATGTCCGGCATGAGGAAGTAGACCAGGAGCCCGACCAGCGGGCCCGCGATCAGGCCGATCACGCGCGAGGGCGGGGCGCCCCTGGCCGCTCTGCCGTCCTGCGTGGGGGATGCGGTGTCGGGCGCGTCGACACCCTTCTCGGACGCCATGGAATCCTCCTGTTGTGGGTCACCGGGAAGTGACACTGGGCTTACCGTCGGGTTTCTCCCCGATTACCCCGAATTGATACAGCGATGGTGTGGGTCTCTTTCTCGCGTGTTCAAGGTCTCAAGGAAGATTTGAGATTCCTCTGACATTTCGGAACCTTGGGTCGTCGCCTTGGCACGAAAGGTAATCACGCGCAAGGTGTGACCTGGGGGTCTGAACCGCCGTCCCCCTCGCCTAAGCTGCGGGTATGCATGGACCCAACCGGCGCACAGCCCTGAGGGGAGCCGCCGGCGTGTTCACCGCGGCCGCGCTGGGCGGCTGCGCGTGGCGCGAGCCCTCCACCGCTCCGGCGTCGCTCGTCGTGGCCACGGGCCCGGCCGGGGCCGTCTACCGGGAGATCGGCTCGGAGATCGCGGAGCTGCTGGACGCCCGGTTCCCCGACATCCGGGTGGAGGCCGTCGAGACCGGCGCCTCGCACGACAACCTGCTGCTCATCGAGTCTGGCGAGGCCCACCTGGGCCTGACCAGCCTCGACGCGGTCCTGGCCGACGAGGAGGCCGACACCGGCCCCTTCCGCGCGATCGGGCGCCTCTACGACAGCTTCCTGCACCTCATGGTCCTGGACGCCTCCCCCGTGCGCTCCCTGTCCGACCTGGAGGGCCGCCGCGTCTCGGTGGGGGCGGTCAACTCCGGCACCGAGTTCACCGTGGCGCAGGCCGCCGAGGAGACCGGACTGGCCATGGAGACGGTGCGCCTGGACCAGGCGGCCTCCGCCGACGCCCTGGCCCGGGGGGAGATCGACGCGATGTTCTCCCTGACCGGGCTGCCCACGCCCGCGGTCGCCGACCTGGCCCGTGAGCACGTGACGCGCCTGGTCGACCTCGGGGACGTCGCCTCCGCCATGGCCGAGGCCCACCCCGAGAGGTACTTCCCGGCCGCCATCCCGGCGACCACCTACGAGGGCGTGCCCGCCTGCCCCACCCTGTCCATCCCCAACCTGCTGCTGTGCGCCGCCGACCTGCCGGACGACCTGGCCTACTCCGTCACCGACACCGTCTACACCGGCGCCGCGCGGATCGCCGACTCCCGTCCCGAGGCGGCGCAGATCAACGTGCGCACCGGCATCTCGACCGGCGTGGTCCCCCTCCACCCCGGCGCCGCGCGCTGGTACCGGGACAACAAGCCCTCCTGAGGCCCTCCCCGCCGGGGGCTCAGTCCGCGGACGGCAGCGTGATGGTCACACCGAAGCCGGGCCGCTCGCCGGACAGGCCCTCGCCCAGCGCCAGTTCCCCTCCGGCCTCGCGGACCAGGTCGGAGACGATCGCCAGCCCCATGCCGGTGCCCTCGGTGTTCTGATGGCGGGGAGAGCGCCAGAAGCGGTCCAGGGCGGCGCCGCGCTCCTCCTCCGGGAGGCCCTCCCCGTCGTCGAGCACGCTGATCCGCGCGGGGTCGCCCGCCGAACCCCGCACCTGCACCCGTGTCCCCCCGGACAGGCGCAGGGCGTTGCTCACCAGTTCGTCGAGGATGCTGCCCAGGCCCCCGGCCGGGGCGCAGACCCGCATCCCGGCGGGGACGTGCACGGTCACGGTGATCCCCCGGGCCTGGCCCAGGGCGCGCCAGCGCTCCACCCGGGTCTCCAGCAGCTCGGGGACGTCCACGGCCTCGGTGCCGGTGACGCTCTCCAGGCGCGTCGCGGCCAGCAGGGAGTTGAGCATCCGGTGCATGAACGTGGTCTCGTCCACGGCCACGGCGTGCGCCTCCCGGGCCTCCTCCGAGCCGAGGTAGGGCGCGAGGTTCTCCACCGCCAGGCGCAGGCTCGCCAGGGGGTTGCGCAGCTGGTGGGAGGCGTCGGAGACGAAGGAGCGCTGACGCTCCAGGGCCCTGCGCACCACGTCGACCATCGTGTTGAAGGACTCGGTGAGGCGGCGCAGCTCCGGAGGTCCCTGCTCGGCGTCCACCCGCACGTCCAGGTCCCCCGAGGCGACGGCGGTGGTCGCGGCGTCGAGTCGGCCGATGGGGCGCAGGACCCAGCGCGACAGCGGCAGCGAGGCCGCCACCAGGAGTGCCAGGGGCACCAGGCTGAGCAGGGCGAGCCATCCCCACGAGCCGAGGATGTCGGTGCCGAGCTGGTCGGTGGGGGCGGCGACGATGACCGCCCCCGTCACCTCGCTGTCGCGGCCGATGGGCTCGGCGACCACGAGGGGGTCGGACTCCCAGGGCCAGACGGTGGTCGGAGGGGCCGGGCGCTCCCCGGCCAGGGCGATGGTGAGGGCCTCCGGCGCGGCCAGTTCCGCGAGCACGTCGCGCTGGTGAGCCGTGCTGCCGGACCCGGCGATGATCTCTCCGTCGGGGGCCACCACGACCACCGGGATGCCGTAGAGCGCCTCGTAACGGGCCATCTCCTGGAGGAGCGCCTCCGTGCGGTCGGCCTCCAGCGCGGTGCGGGCCAGGGCGGCGAAGCGGCCCGCGTCCCCGAGGCGGTCGACGTAGACCTGCTGGGTCAGCTGCTGGGCGATGACCGTCCCCAGGGGGATGACCGCCGAGGCGACCAGGACGAACGCTGCGGGGAGCAGGATGGTGAGCAGTCTGCGGAGCACGGGTTCAGGACCGGTCGAGGAGGTAGCCGACACCGCGCACGGTGCGGATCTGCACGGCCCGGCCGAGCTTGGCGCGCAGTGAGCCGATGTGGGTGTCCAGGGTCCGGGAGGAGGTCTCCCAGGCCGTGCCCCACACCTGGTCGAGGATCTGGTCGCGGGCGACCACCGACGGGGAGCGGGAGGCCAGGAGTGCGAGCAGGTCGAACTCCTTGCGGGTCAGCTGGAGTTCGGCGCCGCCGACGCTGGCCGCGCGGGAGCCAGGGTCCACGGTGAGCTCGCCGATCCTGACCTCGGGCTCCTCCTCCGCGGCCTCGGCCCGCGCGGCGCGGGTGCGGCGCAGGACCGCGTCGATGCGGGCGAGGAGTTCGGCGACGCCGAAGGGCTTGACCACGTAGTCGTCGGCTCCGGCCCGCAGGCCGCGCACACGGTCGCGTTCCTCGCTGCGGGCCGTGACGGCGATGATCGCGGTCTGCGGGCGGTCGCGGAGCTTGCGGAGCAGGTCGATGCCGTCGGCGTCGGGGAGGCCGAGGTCGAGGAGGACGACGTCGGCGGGCGGGGCGCTCAGGGCCCGTTCGGCGGTGGCGACCCTCTGGACGTCGAAGGACGCCGCCCGCAGGGCGGTCACCAGTCCGCGGGCGACCCGGTCGTCGTCCTCGACCACGAGAATGCGCATGTCCAGCATGTTAGGCAGTGTTCGCCCCGGTCACGGCACACCGCCGGGGCGCTCCCCGGCACCGGACACTGCTCCCGGTCCCCGTGGGACGGGTCCGCCGCCCGCCGGCGGCGCGGCACGGAGTTCCGTGCGGGCGGGCCCGGCCGCCATTTCCGCGGACATAAGCGGTCATAACACCAGAGACGGAATTGCGCCCGCACCGAGGCACCCGCTTCCCCCGAAGCACACGGGGCGACCGCGGAGCGGTCCGCCCCGGGCACAACATCCTGACCCCGAGCCGCAACGGAAACGAAAAGGGATCGGAGTCACGGGCCGCCGACACCCGCCCTTTTCCCGCACGCGCTTTTCGGCGGGCCGGAGAGGGGGTAATCGCCCCTTCGCCCCGCGGCCTCTTACCGGCCGATCCTCTCATGCCCTTCCCGGCAGGTGACCGCTCCCGCCCTCCGGACGGAGCCGGGCCCGCAAAGCCCGCGGGCACAGGCTTTGCGCGCGCTGGCCCGAGAAGGGCCCGCCGCGGCGCCGCCCCGGCGGGCACAGTACGGACCCGGCGCCCGCGAAACCGAAGTGGAACCGCTTCCCGGCATATCATTCGCGTCTTTTTCCGGGCCATCCGGAGAACGGCCGCGCCCGGACAACATGAACACCACTCCAGTGGGCATGTACAAGTCGGCGCCTGTGACCAACCGAATACATAACTGAACCGGAGTCGGACCCGATCGCACTTTCAGAACTGCTCGGGAAACAGGAGCGACCAATGGTGGAACTGGGAGAATCGAGGCCGCCGCGTGCGTAGCGACAACCAGCGGGGACAGAGCGGACGGGAGTGCCCGTGAGAGGGCTGGGACACGAACCCGGTCGGTGGCGGAAGTCGAGCTACAGCGGTGGCGGCAACGGCGACTGCGTCGAGGCCGTCCTGGGCGCGCCGCGGACGGTCGGCCTGCGCGACTCCACGCACCCCGACCGCGCGGCGCTCGCCCTGCCCGCGCACCAGTGGGCCGCGCTGCTCCGGCTCGCCGGGCGCCGCTGAACGCCGGGGTCGGCCCGGGGAGCGCGGCCCCGGACCGCGACCGGTCACATCTGGGCGAGGTAGATGTCGGCGTCCCCCCGCACGGTCCTGCGGAGGCTGAGCGTGGCGGGGTGATCCGACCCCATCACCTCGCGGTAGCCGTCCTCCACGGCGACGAACTCGGCCTCGACGTCCTCGCCCTGGGCCCTGCGGTCCACGAGCAGGTTGCGGCGGGCCAGCAGGGCCAGCGGATGCGGGGCCCCCAGCGCCTCCTCGCAGCCGCGCAGCGCCTCCTCGTCCCGTTCCCGGGCACCGGCCACGTCGCCCATGAGGAAGTGGTCGTTGGCCAGGTTCACCAGGCAGGCCAGGGTGCTGGGGTGGTGGGCGCCGAGCCGGTCCAGGAACAGCTCCAGGGAGCGCTCGTCCAGCTGGCGGGCCTCGGCCGCCCTGCCCAGGCGGCGCAGGATGATCGCCCGGTTGACGTCGGCCGCGCCCACGTAGGGGTGGCGTTCGCCCAGGAGCTTGACGTAGCGCTCCCCCGTGGTCTGGGCCAGCTCCAGCGCCTCGTCGTGCTGGTTGACCGCGCTCAGGGACATGGAGTGCACCAGAGCCGCGTACATGGTCTCGTTGTCGTCCACGCCGTGCTTGACCCGGAAGCGCTGCCAGGCGCGTTCCGACAGGGCGAGCGCCTCCCGGTGGTGGCCGACGCGCCGGCGCATGACGGCCAGCGTCCGCTGGTTGCGCAGGACGCGGTTGTCGTCCTCCCCGATCAGGCCGATGGCCCGCTCGACCTGGTGGGCCTGGATCTCCTCGGCCTCCCGGTAGCGGCCCTTCTCCATCAGGGCCTCGGCGTAGCCGTTGTTGGTGCCCAGGGTGCGCGGGTGGTCCGGGCCGAAGACGGCCTCCAGCCGGGCCAGCGTGTCGCGGTACTGGTCGGCGGCCGACTCCGGGTCGCCGCTGAGCAGGAGGTTGAAGGCGCGGAAGTGGGCGGTGACCAGGGTGTGCGGGTCGTCCTCGCCGAAGAGGCGCACCCGGCGGTGGTAGGCGTCGGCCGCGGCCGTCAGCGAGTCGCGGAACCGGCCCAGGAAGCGCAGGGTGCGGATGTACTCGATCTCCGCCTCCAGGGTCTCGGAGTCCCCGGGGTCCTGTGTCTCGCGCAGGGTGCCCAGGGTGGCCTCGCACAGCGCCAGGGCCTGCTCCAGGTACCCCTGCCCGCGCATCGCCGTGGAGATCTGGATCGCCATGCCCAGGGTGGAGGGGTGGTTCTCGCCCAGTTGCAGACGCCACCACTCGTGGGCGGTCTCGCCCAGGCTGCGGGCCTCGTCGAACTCCTGGCGCAGCACGGCGACCCGGCACATCTGCACCACCAGGTTGCGCGCCCAGGGGTCGGTGCAGTTCCACAGTTCGGAGGCCCACACGTGCGGCAGCAGCTCGGTGTAGCGCTCGGAGGCGTCCACGGCCACCACCTGGAGGTCGTTGCGGCCCAGCAGCTGGTGGGCGCAGTGGCGCATCTCCTCGCGCTCCTCGTCGCTCATCGGCGCCTGGACGGCGCGCTGCACCAGCCGGTGCAGGGAGACCGTGTTGCGCTGGTGGTCGATGTGGGCGAGGCTGTTGCGCCCGATGTCGCGGATCGCCATGCCGAGCCTGGCCGGGTCCTCCAGGGCGCCGCGCAGCTCCGCGGGGCCCTCGATGCCCCGGGCGAAGTTGAACAGCGTCCGGGGGATGGGCGCCGTCGACATGAAGGAGCAGAGCTGGAGCAGCTGGAGCGCCGCCGGGTTGGTGGTGGCCAGCCGGTCCAGGGACACGTTCCAGGCGGCGGCGACGGCCACCGGGTAGGCGCTGTCCACCGGGCGCAGGAGGTCGAGCATCTCCTGGCTCTTCTCGGCGAACTGGCGCAGGTACTCCTCGGTGGCCATCCCGCTCTCGTGCAGCCACACGGCGGCCTGGTTGAGGGCCAGCGGCAGGTCGCCCAGCTCGTGCGCCAGCTGGTCGGCCTCCTCGGTGGTCAGCGACGCGGGTCCGCGCCGTTTCAGCAGCTCGATGCTCTCCGCCCGGTCGAACTCGCGGACGGAGAGGTAGGCGTCGCCGCCCCGCACCGTCCAGCTGGAGTCCCGAGAAGTGATGATCACGTGGCCCTCGCCCCCGACAGGAAGATACTGATCCAGTTCGGACCGGGCCTGCGCGTTGTCGAAGACGAGGAGCCAGCGCGGATAGTCCACGCCCTGGCGCAGTGCCTCCAGGACGTTCTCCAGGACGTGTCCGCTGCCCGCGCCCGCGCTGTCCAGCCTGAGCCTGGACGCGAGGACGGAGAAGCTCTCCCTCAACTGGTTGCTGTGGGCCGCGGGGATCCAGCAGATGAGGTCGTAGTCGGACGCGTACCGGTACAGGTACTCCTTGGCGAGCTCGGTCTTGCCGACCCCCGACATCCCGTTGAGGGCGGTGATGACCTGGCGCCGCCCCTTCAGGAGCTGTCCCCTCAGCGCGGAGAGGAGTTCCTCCCGGCCGGTGAAGGCGCTGTTGCGGCGCGGAACCTGGACCCAGACCGCGTTGAGCGGTCGGCCACTCATGGACGATCGGGACGTACGACCGCTGGACTGGCCGCCAGATTCTTGCATCATATCCTCATTTGACAGTTTTGTGGCCATATGAGTTTCTTTCCCCGACCGTTCAGAAAAGGGTGCTCTGTTCCGCGCCTTCCAGCCGTTGTTCCCGCCCACACGCGCAGATCCGGAAACCTTCGGTAATACTAGACCAGCGGACGACGGCGTACCCGCCTCATGCGTTTCTTCCGCACCGCGGGTCGCACCCGCCCCGGAGATATCGGCGTATTCCTTGATGGGTGCGGCATAACGTCGGGTGAGGGCCGCGCTCTCCACCGCCGGAAGCATGGAATTCGCCCAGTGGTGGGACAGCCGCGTCCTTTTCGGGAAGTCGTCGTGCCCGCCCCGCAGCATCAGGCGCAGGGCGTCGAACCAGGGGTCCACCCGGCGCAGGCGCTCCGCCGCCAGGCCCAGCACCCGGCGGATGTCGGAGACCCGGCCGCCCAGTGACAGCAGGGCCCTCCGGACCCCCGGGCGGAAGTCCCACCCGACCGGCCCGTCCTCCTCCCCCCCGCCGCCCCCGCGCACCAGCCCGCTGAAGAAGACCTCCGTCAGCTCCGAGGGCGTGGTGCGGCCGAGCACGTCCTCGCAGACCGCCTCCACCAGACGCGGGTCCAGCGGCACGGCGGCCAGGGCCACCGCCAGGTCGAACGCCTCGGGACTGGCCAGCTGCCGGAAGCGCCGTGCCTCCCGTTCGGCGTCGAAGCCGGGTTCCCGGGTGTCCGGAGCCCCGGCGGGGGCGGGGTCCTCTCCCGCGGGGAACCGCGCGGTGTGCGCCCACAGGCGTCCGGGACCCCTGCCCATCGCGAAGACCGCCCAGTCGCGGATCGTCCCGGGGTCCAGCGTCAGCACCGGCACGAGCACCCCCGGCTCGCGCTTGTCCTCCCCCGGGTCGGTGAGCGTGCGCTCCCGCGCGTACCCGGTGTTCGCGGCGCAGGGACCGGCGGCCCGGGGCGCGGCCAGCTCCATGGGGACGGTGGCGATGGCGCCGCGCCGCCACAGGAGGGGCTGGAGCAGATGGAGGATCGCGACCGCGCCGCGGTCCGCGGCCGCGGCGACCCAGTCCTGGAAGCCGCGGTCGCGCCAGGCGCCGCCGAGCCCGTCGGTGAGGAACAGGACCACGTGCGCGCGGCCGCCGCCGAGGCGGCCGGGGCGTCCGCGGCCGTCGCGCAGCCTGGGGACGCCGGGCCGCGCGGAGTCGAAGTACAGGGAGGCGACCTCGCGGAAGATCCCGCCGGAGCGCGCGAGCCGGACGAACTCGGCGGCCAGACCGCGCTGGAAGGCCATGGTGACGCCGTCGTCGACGAGGAGGGTCAGGTTGACCGCCCGTTCCCGGCGCGCGCACGGCCGCGGCACCACCGGGACGCCGGCGCCCTCGCGCTCGTCCTCGGACCAGTGGAGGCTGTCCAGGAGGGAGCGCGCGTAGTTGCGCGCGGTGCCCTCCGGGTCGACGCCGTCCGGCCGCCCACGGGGTTCGGTCAGGTGGAAGGGCCCCAGCGCGGCTACCAGTTCCTGGCGCCGTTCCAGGACCGGCTGGACGAACCCGTGGGGCTCCGTCGGCGGCCCGTCGTCCCCCGGGTCCCGGTGCGGCCACGGGAGCGTCCCCTCACCGCCGTGCGGCGGGGCCGGGGCCCGCCCACGGGGCACGCGCCCGGAGGCGGAACCGCCCCCGCCGGCGGGGAGCCCCGAGGGCCGGGCGGTCCCGGTGTCCGTGCCGGGCGGAGGGGAGGACCGCTCGGTCCCCGGCGCGTCCGTCCCCGTCCCGGCCTCCCGCGGGGGCGGACCGGAACCGGCGGCCTCCCCGGGCGGCGGACCGTCGGCGGGCGGCGCCGGGAAGATCGGGCGGTCGCGGCGCGCGGCCTCGGCACGCGCCTGGAGGGCCGCCAGGTGGAGCGCGTCCGCCCACTCCGTGGGCGTGAGGCCACCCGGGGAGCCGCCCGACCGGTCGCCGGAGCCCCGGGGGCGGTCGTCCCCCGGCTGGTGCGCGGGGCTCATCCCGGGGTTTCCGTGAGGCGGTGCCAGAGCAGGTCGGAGAGGTGGCGGACCTGCTCGGGCCCCGGCTCGCCCCGTCCCATGGCGCCGACCAGGTGCACGGCGTTGAGCAGCTGGTCCACGGCGAGTCCGTGGCCGTCGGCGCTCCTGCGCAGGAACTCGGTGACCAGGGTCCGCGTGCCGGTGGGCGGGTCGCCGTCGAAGTGCCCGGCCACGGCGGCCACCAGCTCGTCCTCGTCCGGCAGCCCCATCCGGACCGGGATGCAGCGGCGCAGGAAGGCGGGCGGCAGGTCCCGGTCGTCGTTGCAGGTCACCACCGTGACGGGAAAGGCCGAGCACAGGACCTCGCCACGTTCGACCGCCGCCGTGCGGCCGGGGTCGTCGGTGGCCACGCGGATCCTCCCGGCCACGTTGGCCAGTCGGCCCAGCTCGGGGACGGTGTATCCGCCGTTCTCGAACAGGTCGAGCAGGTCGCCGGGCAGGTCGAAGTCGCCCAGGTCGAAGTCGTCGACCAGGAGCACGCGGGGCAGCCGGGTGGGCAGGAAGGCGGTGCCCAGGGGGCCCAGGGTGAGGTAGCGGCCGATCGACTCGGCGCTGCTGCGCAGGTGGGCGTCGGCCTCCGTGCCGTCGGCGCTCGCGTAGCGGCGGTCCCGGGCGCCCAGGGCCCGGTTTCGGGCGTTCTCCAGGTTGAGGTCGTGGATCTGGGTGAGGGGGTCGTAGGCGTACAGGCCGTCGCGCACGGTGCTGCGGCTGGTGACGGCCCAGCGCAGGACGCGGCCCAGGCCCAGCTCGCGGGAGATCTGGTGGGCGAGGCTGGACTTGCCGATCCCGGGCGGGCCCACCAGCAGCAGGGGGCGGCGCAGGCAGATGGCCGCGTTGACCTTGTCCAGCAGCTGGCGGCGGTGCGGCCCCAGGGGAATGGGGAAGCTCCAGGGCCGGACGGGGCCCAGGTGGCGCTCGCTCTCGGCGGCGGGGCTCCCGGCCCGCGGCCCCGGGTCGTAGAACGGGGGGTCCGCGCCGGTTTCGTCGGGGTCCGGCCCGCCGCCGTAGGTGCGCCACCGGGGAGGCGGGGGGAGCTGGGCGGCGAGGTCCAGGTGCGGGCGGGGCTGACCTGTGCCGTGGAAGATCCACCACTCCGGCGCGGAGCTGGTCGATCCGGGTTCGGCTGGTGTGGTCATGGCAGGCCCTTCGAGCCGCGCCCAAGGGGGGCTGTCGGATGCTGTGGGGGGGTCATCGGTCTGGGGGCGGGCAGAACCGGAAGGGTGTCGTGGTAGAAGACGGCGACCTCGAAGCTTTCTTCGATGTACCCGGTATCGTCCGGGGAAACGCATCCGGAACGCGATTGGTGGAGCGCCTTGGGAAGCGCTCGTATTCTTTCGGGTGGCACCATTACCTCCCGCCCCACCTTCCCCAGATTGAGCCACGGACTTGCTCCAGGGCCATTGTCGGCGGAACGCCAGATCACGACCGGAACCCCGATCATGAGCGCCGACCAGACCGACATGTGGTATTCATCCAGATGGGAGGGAACGGAGAGGGCGACGATCCGGTCGTCCTGGAGCCTTTCGACCAGGGGTTCGCGGTAGGTCCGTCCGCCCCTGCGCCTTCTCTGCCCGGCCTCGTGCGCGGTGTCCAGGTGCAGGACCTCGCACGCGCTCGCGAGCCCCTCCCACCGGCGGGCGCAGGTACGCCGGGCCTGCGCGGTGTCGCCGCGCGCGGGGTCCACCAGCTCCTCCGCCCGGTAGACCACCTGGGCCCGCGCGCCGAGCCTGCGGTCGCCCTCACCGGCCTCCTGCCAGCGCTCGGCCTCCAGGCGGCGGAGCAGGTCCAGCCGTGCGACCAGCTCGACCCGCACCCCCTCGTGGTATCCCGTGCGGTGGTCCACCTCCAGCAGGGTGAGCAGGCCGCCGACGTGGGCGCCGATGCGCTCGGCCTCCATGTGCGGGGTGTGGCCGTGGCCGCAGAAGTCCGGGGCCCTGCCCCGTCTCTCGCTGAGCACCGTCCAGTACTCGACGTCGTAGCGGTCCCGGCTCCGGCCCTGGGTGACGTGCACGACGAGCCGGGCCGGCGCGCGTATTCCGGGCGGCGCGGCCGTGCCCTCGCGCCGCCCGCCGCCCCAGAGCAGGAGCAGGTCGGCGCAGTCGCGCAGCGGGAGGGCGCAGGGCAACAGGGCGCAGAAGACCCGCAGCGGGAGTTCGACGCCCTCGGGCACGGTCATCTCGGCCAGGTCCACGAGCCGGTCCCAGGCCGTGTGCGGTGGTGCCTCGGCCGGGGCGAGCTGGTCGGTCCGGGCGGCCTCGAAGGCCTCCGCGACCAGGTCCGGGGAGTGCTCCGCCAGCTCCCGGCGGACGAGGGCGACGTCGGCGTCGGTGGTTCCCTCGGGCAGGAGGCGGTACAGCTGCTCCCACTCCTCGGCGTGGACCAGCGGCTCCGCGGCCCGGGCCGCCGCCAGCGAGCTGCGGCCGCGCTCCTCCAGGTAGAGGATCCAGCGCACGAGGCAGCCCAGGCGCACCTGCTCCCGGCACAGGCGTACCAGGTGACGGGCGAACTCGACCGGTGAGCCCTCCAGGCGCAGGTTGCGGCGGACCCGCGTCGGCAGCTGGTAGGCCAACTGCTCGCGCGCGTCCGGGAGGAGGACGCACCGGAGCGCGCAGAGGGCGTCGACCAGGTCCTCCATACCGCCGTCGGCCGGGAAAGGCCGTCCGGCGCCCTCCGGGAGGAGCCGTCCGCCGGGAGGGAGCCGTCCGCCCTCCGATGGCGGACGCCCTCCGATCGGGGCCTGGTCCCCCGCCGTGGTCGTCGTCTCGCTCACCCGGGCGGGCTCCCCAGGAGCGGGGCCGCGGCCTCGCGGACCCGGAGCATCCCCGCGCTCCCGTCCTCCCTCGCGTCGAGGAGGGCGAGCACCTCGTCGAGGATTCCGTACTCACCGTGGGCGAGGGCGACCAGCTGCGCGGCGAAGGAGAGCAGGTCCTGGTCGGCGCGGAGCCTGCGGCGCAGGCGGGGGTCGAGCGCGACGTACAGGTCCAGGCGCAGGTCGGGCAGGAGCAGCGTGCGCAGATCGGTCATCGCCCTGGCGGTGAGCGTGAGCGCCTCCCGTTCGCCGTTCGCCGCCGCGCCCGCGGCGGTCCGCTCGGTCGGCCACACCCGGGGGATCGCCTCCATCGGAATCATCCAGCCCGCCCTGCCGCTGCCGGTCGCCTCGCAGAGCAGACCGAGGAGGGCGTTCCCCCTCTCCTCTCGGACGCCGCTGCCGCTGAAGCCGGGCAGGACGGTGAACCCCGCGCGGGAGTCGACGTCGATCTGGACGTAGCCGAAGCGGCTGCCCCCGGTACCGGTGGCCCGGCCGGTCACCCACAGGCCGGTCTCGGCGCGGGGGAAGCCGAGGACGCGGACCCGGTCGCCGACGCGGTACCGGGCGGGGGCGGCGGGAGGGATCGGGGCGGGCTGGTCCAGGCGCAGCACCGCCGCGTCCCAGGGCGCGGCCTCCTCCCACCACCAGCCGTCGGCGACGACCGTGGCGGCGGCCTCCCAGCCGGGGAGGCCGCGCGGAGCGTCCAGGCGTACGGCGGCGCCGGGTCCGGCGGGGACGCCGGACCCGGCGAGGGCCTCGCGGACGACGTGCGCGCAGGTGATCGCGTATCCGGATGCGACCAGTACCGCGGCTCCGTGCAGGGCCGTGCCGCCGCGGTCGGTGACGCGCAACTGCCAGTCGGGGGCGAGGGGGCGGGGGGCCAGGTGGGACACGGCGCTCCCGTTCGGCGGGCGGGGCACACGGGACGGGCCCGAACGCGCGGTCCCGCTCAGTGTTTCGGGTGCACCGAATTCTACCTGTCGTTCATGAAAATGTGTTGCCGTGAAGGAGAGCGAAAGATTTGAGTGTTTTTCGTGAGGGATAGGTGAATTTGGATAAATAAGTTAAGAAAAGGGGGTTATGTGCGGTACCCGGGCCGTCCGCCTCCGGCGACGGACGGACCGGACGCGCTGGTCAGGAAGCCGGTACCGGTTCAGGGGTCCGACGGCGGGGGCGACCCCACGGCATGAGGCGGTCCACGGAGAGGCGGCCGCCCGTGAACCCGAGGGCCAGGGCGACGGCGCCGAGGACGAGCACGAACTCGAAGCCGCCGACCAGCGGGTCGCCGGCGTGGGCGAAGAAGTAGGCACCGGCCATCATGAAGGCCAGGAGGATCCCGGCCAGGGGCAGGGCGAACCCGACGATGAGGGCCAGCCCAGCGCCCACCTCGATGCTCGCCCCCAGGAGGGCGGCGAACTGCGGGAAGGGGATCCCCATGGACGCGAAGCCCTGGGCGGTGCCGTCGAGGTCGGACATCTTCGGCCAACCGTGTGCGATGAAGACGACGCCGACCACGACTCTGGCGAGCAGCGCGACGACGTCCCCCACGCGGGACATGAGCGGATTCTCGGTCATAGCGGTTCCTGTTCCTGTGAGCGGGTAACCCAGGAGGAGGTCGTGGCCTCACACCGTTGCTTGAGACTACAACCTTTTCCCGGGAAAGCAGATGATAGTACGCACCCGCCCAGACACATAGAGTGCCAATGAGGGTTATTTCTCCCCCACGGCGTCCGCCCTGGTGAGAGCCGACAACAGAACGCGCCTCACTCCCGGCGCGCCGTACCGGTCGGCCCCGTGTACCGCGGCTCCTCGCCCCCGGGGTCGAGCACGCCGAGCATGGACTCCGCGATCCCCCGCAACTGCTTGACCTGGTCGCCGGTGAGCGCGTCGAAGAGCACGCGCCGGACCTCGTGCACGTGGCCCGGCGCCGCCTCGCGCAGCACGGCCGCCCCCTCCGGGGTGAGCTCGGCCAGGGTGGTGCGCCGGTCTCCCGGGCGCTTGGTCCTGCGGACCAGGCCGTCCTCCTCCAGGCGGGCGATCGCGTGCGAGAGGCGGCTGGGCGAGGAGCGCAGCCTCCTTGCCAGGTCGGTCATCGTCATCACGCGCTCGGGAGCCTCGGACAGCTTCACCAGGATCTGGTAGTAGGCGTGGGACATGCCGGAGTCCTGTCTGAGCTGCCGGTCCAGCGCCCCGTCCAGCAGGTGGACGGCGGCCAGGAAGGCCCGCCACGTCTGCTGTTCGTCCTCGTCGAGCCACCGCGTCTCGGCCATCGGGCCCGTGCCCCCAGGAGTAACTTGAGAGTTCAACTGTGTTCTGGTCAAAGATCCATCTTCCAGGCATAGGAGAGCGGCCACGGCACAGCGGCCGAGGCGCGTCCCGACCCCGTGCCCCAGCCGCGGGGTGTCGCCGCCGACGGGCGAAACCGGGTGGACCCGCCAGTCGGCCGACCGGTCCGGCGGCCTCACCCGCCCGAGTGCGGTCCTCCGGTGCCGGCGCACTCGAAGGACGCTCCGTCCACCGTCGGCGCCACGGCGGACGGGGTCCCTCTGACCTACGGCTCCTGGGGTTTCCCGCAACGCTACTACGGAGTCACATACGCCGCCCCGGGTGCGCACCGCCCTCGTTCGAGGCCCCCGCGACCGCCGCCGCACGCCCGCGCGCGTCGGTGCTGTCTGGGACACTCTCCCCCATGACGGACACACGCGATCCCGCGGACGCGCGCACGGTCGAGGAGCTGGTGGCCTCGGCGGGCGGAGCCAAGTACCTGTGCTTCTGGGGCCACCAGCCGCCCGCCTCCGGAGGCGTGTCGGCGAGCTGCCTGTCGCAGTGGTGGCCCGCCGACTTCACGGTGGAGGGGGTCGGCTACCGCACCGCGGAGCACTACATGATGGCCGCCAAGGCCCGCCTGTTCGGTGACGCCGAGGCGGAGGAGCGGATCCTCGCGGCGGGCCACCCCCGGGACGCCAAGGTGATCGGCCGCCAGGTGCGCGGCTTCGACGAGCGCGAGTGGGAGGCGGCCCGCTTCGGGATCGTGGTCGAGGGCGGTCTCGGCAAGTTCGGCCAGAACCCGGAGCTGCGCGAGTTCCTACTCGGCACCGGCAGACGGGTGCTGGTGGAGGCCAGCCCCCGCGACCGGGTGTGGGGCATCGGACTGGGCGCCAAGAACGACGACGCGCGGGTCCCCGAGCGCTGGCGGGGCCTCAATCTGCTGGGGTTCGCCCTGATGGAGACCCGGGCCCGCCTGGCCGCGGCCCAGTGACGCCGGGTCCGGCCTCCGCCGGACCCGCGCGGCGGGCATCGCCGCGGTCGGACCCGCGAGCGGGCGGAACCCGGGGCACGGGTTCGCGCTCACCACTGGCGGGAGCCGCGGGACCGGCGTCGCCGCCGCGCCGCGGCTGACGCGTGAGGGCGCCGACGTCGCCCGCTCGGCCGGTCCGGGCGGCCGGTTCGCCACGGGCACAAGCGTGGACGGGGGGACCAGCGCCTGAACCCGGGTCGGGGCACGCCGGAGCCGTGCGCCCCGACCCTTGGCTCCCGTGGCCCCCGTTGACGCGTCAAAAAAGACGTATCGCGCGTGGTGTGTAGTTATCAGGCGCTTTTTCCGAATCACCTCCCGCGATTACCGTCGGATCACCCGGATTTCATCCGCAGTATCCGCGGTTACGGCTCCGGCGTGCTCACGACAGGAGTAGAGTCCACAACGCGGACAGCATGGTGCTTCCGGCACCGCACCCGTTCTTTGGAGCACTCCGGGTCTCGGCGTTCCCGCCGCCACCCGTCAGACGCTCGCGCGGCCCGACCACGTACGCCCGCCGCACGCTCCGGGAGACCGGTTCACCCACGCGCACCCGCCGGTGCCGCGCGCGGTCCGGGAACGCACCGTCCTTCTTCCATCCAGGACGAACCACACTCCAGGGACTTCCCATGGCCTATTACCGCATCCAGTTGCGCGACGGCTCCAACCACACGCTCCAGGCGGTGCGCATGCGCACCGACGCACGCAGCCTCTACCTGGAGGAGCGCACCGCCGGGGCGTGGACCGAGGTGTTCTCGAACCCGATCACGGAGGTGGAGCGCGTCCAGCGCCGCTTCACCGAGAACGACGGCACGTGGACCTGGCTCAGCGAGCGCCTGCCCGCCCCCGTCGGCGGCGTCCGCGCCTGGTGAGGCCCCGGCCGGGCGGAGGGATCCGCCCGGCCCCCGGGCCCTCCGCGGAGCGGTCGATGGCGCCCCGGGGAGGGCGGTCCCGCCCGAACTCCGCAGGCGTCCCGGCCCTCCGCTTCCCGTTCCCTGTCGGGTCCTTCCGTTGACGTGCCCGGAGCAGGCGCCCGCGCCCGGTACTGCGCGCACGAGGGCCGCGCACGAGCCCACCGGCGGAAGCCGGGCGCGGCGGGCGTAAAGGTCCGGAGTCACGAACCCCCGACCCTGTGCCTCACTCCTCTTGGACCGAAACCCCTCTTACTTAACATTCATTAAGCAAGGGGGAAGGGAAAGCTGGATACCGTGGACGGCGGGTCCCCGCCCCCCGCATGGGCCCGGAGTACCCGACGGGTACAGGAAGTGGAGAGACCAGGATGAGCGAGACGACCCCGGCGCCGGACACCCGCGCCTCCTCCGGCTCCGAGGCGCCAGCGCCGCGGAGGCGGGTGAACCGGCGCGAGCAGATCCTGCGCACGGCGGCCGACGTGTTCGCCTCGCAGGGCTTCCACAACACCTCGCTGGCCGACATCGCGGCGACGCTCAACATCACCCCGGCGGGGGTCCTGCACCACTTCGGCTCCAAGACCGACCTGCTCACCGCGGTCCTGGAGCTGCGCGACGACACCGACCCGGCACCGGAGGGGAGCCGGATGCTGGACCACCTGGTGTCGACCGCCGAGCGCAACGCCGAGCGGCCGGGGACCACGCAGCTGTACGCGGTGCTGTCGGCGGAGAGCGCCACCGACGGGCACCCGGCGCAGGACTGGTTCCGGGACCGCTACACCGTGCTGCGCGGGGAGATCGGGGACGCCGTGCTGGACCGGCTCGGGCCGGGGCACCGGGAGGCCGCGGACACCCCGGGGCCGGACGGGCACACCCCGGCGGAGGCCGCGGCGTCGGCGGTCATCGCCGTGATGGACGGGCTCCAGGTGCAGTGGCTCCTCGACCCGGGTGCCGTGGACATGGCCGCCGTCACCGAGCTGGTGATCGACTCCGTGGTGGCCCGGTTGTCCCGGCAGGACTGACCGGGCGGGCGCCCGGCGCGGGACGGTCGTCTCCCGCGGGGACCGCGGAACGCCGAAGGGGCGCCCGGAACCGCGTGGTCCCGGGCGCCCCTTCCGTCGTCGGGCGGGCGGTTACTGCTCGCCGTGGACGGAGCCGGGGGTGCCCGAACCGTCGGTCACCTGCGGCTCGCCGGTCGCGCTCTCGGCCAGCCACTCGTCCCAGGACATCTGCCAGAAGCCCCAGCCGTTGTTCCACTCCAGCTCGCGGTCGGTACCGGTGGTCTCCAGGACGTCGCCCATGAGGGTGTTCTCGAAGATCCAGCGGGCGTCGTCCATGCGCAGGTTGGTGCAGCCGTTGGAGGTGTTGGCGCTGCCGATGTTGCCGTTGTAGGAGGCCTCGTGCAGGAACTCGCCGCTGTCGCTGGTGCGGACCGCGTACTGCACGTCCACGTTGTAGGCGCCGGGGGTGCCCTCGGGGATGCCCACGGTGGAGGAGTCCATGGTCATCTGCTCGTAGCGCTGCATGAGCACGTGGGTGCCGGAGGTCGTGGTGTCGAAGCGGCGGCTGGCCTTGCCGTTGCTCACCTCGATGGTGCGGTCGTGCTCACCGTCGATGTTGACGACCAGCTCGTGGTCGGGCACGTGCATGGTCATGATCAGCTCGCGGCCGATCTCGAAGTCGATGCGGTGGTTCTCCACGCCGTAGACGCCCTCGGAGGCCTCGACGCCGGCGAGGTGCAGGTCGACGCTCACGGACTGGTGGGGCTCCCAGTACTCCTCGGGCCGGAACACGGCCATCGTGTCGGTCTCCCAGTTCCAGGCGCCCTGGACGCCCTGCTCGGAGATGACCTCCATGGAGTTCTCGACCTGCGCCTTGTTGGTCACCGGCAGGTCGAAGTTGATGACGATCGGCATGCCCACACCGACGGTGTCACCGGAGACGGGCCAGTTGGAGGCCAGTTCCAGGCGCTGTCCGGCGACCGCCTCCAGGGTGGTGAACTCCTGGACGACCTCGGTCTCCTCACCGGCGTCGTTCTCGGCGGTCGCGGTGACCACGACCTCCGCGCCGGGGCGCAGGTTCCAGTCGCTGACCCACTCGGTCGCGTCGCCGTTGAGGGTGCCGGTCATGGCGTAGAGGTCGGCGTCCTGCGCCTCGCCCTCACCCTCCGCCGCGGCCTCGGTGGCGACGACCTGCTCCACCTGGACGTCCGTGATGACACCGCTCTCCGCGGTGACCCGGATGGGGGAGTTGGGCGCGACCTCCTCGGCACCGCTCTCGGGAGTGATCACCAGCTCCGCGGGATCGGCGCTGGCCGCGTCGGTACCGCCGCCCTGGGTTTCGGCCTCACCCGACGTGCAGGCCGTGGCGGCCAACGCCAGCGCCGCCAGTCCGATACCGAAACGACGCGCCACCGCCGGAGGTGTCTTGCCCGTCACGTCTGGTTACCTCCATGTCATGCCTGAAACGCCATCCACGCAAGTAAGACGCACACCCACCGAAAAGGTTCTGAAATCTCATGCATCGGTATAGAGCGGTTATCTGGGGCGTGGGACGTGGGGGACGCCGGAACCGAAGACGATACACCCCGGGGGTACACCTCGATTCCCTACGGGTATGAGGTTACGGCCACCCATAACTCGCCTTGGACACCGGGTTGGCCCTGCGCCTAGAATCTTGTCCGAACGCTCAGGTTTCTTCTCCGGAGGAACCTGGTCAAACGCCCAGTTTTCCGTCTGGAGGAACGCCGTGCCGTGGCTCTGGCTGGCCGGAGCGATCATCGCCGAGGTGATCGCCACCACCTCGCTCAAGCTCTCCGAGGGCTTCAGCCGACCGCTGCCCTCGGTCGTCGTGGTGGTCGGTTACGTCGGGGCCTTCCTCATGCTCAGCCAGTCCCTCACCCGGGGCATCAACCTCGGCGTGGCCTACGGCGTGTGGGCGGCCGTGGGCATCGCGCTGGTCGCGGTGATCGGCACACTGCTCTTCGGCGAGTCGCTCACCTGGGTCCAGATCGGCGGAATCGCGCTGATCATCGCGGGCGTCATGGCCCTGGAACTGGGCGGGCGGCACTGAACGGCCACGACACGGCGGCCGTCGGCGAGGACATCGCCGACGGGCGCAGACGCAAGGGCGAGCGGCGCCGCCGACAGCTCCTGGACGCCACCATGCGCGTCATCGAACGCGACGGTGTGGCGGCGGTCAGCCAGCGGCGCGTGGCCGCCGAGGCCGGGGTGCCGCCCAGCACCGTCACCTACTACCACGCGACCGTCGACGACCTGCTCGTGGACACCCTGACCCGGGTCAACGACACCTACGTGGCCGCGCTGGCCGCCGTGCCCGAGGACGCGGACGCGGCCCTGCGCGCCCTCGCCGGGATGATCGCGGTGGGCTCGGGCCCCGCACGGGCCCAGGTGATGGCCGAGTGCGAACTGTTCCTGCTCGCCGCGCGCCGCCCGGCCCTGCGCCCGCAGATCGAGCGCTGGAACCGGGCCGTGGACGCCTTCCTCGCGCCCTACCTCCCCCGTCCGGAGGACCGCGCGGGCGTGGGCGCCGCCATCGACGGCCTGTTCGTGCGGGCCTGCGCCGACCCGGAGCTGACGGCCGAGGACGTGTACCGCACGCTCAGCCGCCTGGTGTCGCGCGTGCCGCGTAGCGCGCGGGAGGGGTCCCCAGAACTGCGGTGAACTCCCTGGTCAGGTGGGACTGGTCGCTGAACCCGAGTTCGGCGGCCAGGCTCCCCCAGTCGGGCGCCGCGCCCTTCCTGGCCCGCTCGGCGGCCTCGTAGAGCCGGTACCTGCGGATGACCGCCTTGGGGCTCAGGCCGACGTGGTCGGCGAAGCGGCGCTGGAGCAGCCGCACACCCATCCCCTCGCGCCGGGCGAGCCCGGACACGTTGACCACCGAGGGGTCGGCGGCCACCCGCTCCACGACGTCGCGGGTGTCCTCAGCCGGGTGACGGTCCGCGGGGAGCAGCCCGGCCAGGGCGCGGTCGACCGCGGCCATGAGGTCGAGGGGATCGGACGTCTCGGACGTCAACGCGCCGTCGGGGGCCCCGCTCCCGTCGGCATTGGGTACCCCTCCCCTGCTGAGTGCCTCGCCCGCACCGGGAATCGCGTCGGCGCCGAGAACCCCGCCCGCACCGGAGGCCCCGAACACCTCCGACGCGGGGAGAGCGGCGTCCACGATCGTGTTCATGGGCCTGCCGAGGAACGGACGGAACCCCGCGGGCCGGAACATCACCCCGAGCGCCCAGCCCTCGCCCTCCAGGCGGCGCTCGGTCACCTCGGTGGTCGGACCGTGCACCGTCGCGGTCCCACCGGTGAACACCAGGTTCACGACGGGGTGGGCCAGGACCCGCTGGGTGTGCGGCTCGCGTCCGGTCAGGTTCCACGAGGCCAGCCAGTAGCGGTCCACGAAGCGGGCCACCCGCTCCGAGGGCGCGTGTCGGTCCAGGCGGAACCGGGACAGCCCGGCGGCCGGGTCGAGAATGCCGCGCGCGTCCCCCTCCACCCCCACGGAGTACGGTCTCACGGCTCCAGGGTAGTCCTCCGCCTCCGAACACACGTGCGGTTCGTCGTGTTTGTTCAAGACGGCGCCCGGTCGAGGGGGTGAGGATGGCGGACACCGAGACGCACCCGAGGGGAACACGATCATGAGCGACATCTCCGAGCGCTACGCCCGCCTGTCCGAGGACTTCGCCGGGACGGTGGCGGCCGTCCCCGCCGACCGCTGGTCGTCGGCGTCCCCCTGCGAGGGGTGGGACGCCCGCGACGTGGTCCGCCACGTCGTGGACACCCAGGGCATGTTCCTCGGCCTGGTCGGCCGCGAACTGGGTGACATCCCCTCCGTGGACGAGGACCCCCGCGCCGCCTGGGACGCAGCCCGAGCGGTGGTCCAGGCCGACCTGGACGACCCGCGGCGCGCGAAAACAGAATTCGACGGGTTCTTCGGCCGCACCACCTTCGCCGAGGCGGTGGACCGGTTCCTCAGCTTCGACCTCGTGGTGCACCGCTGGGACCTGGCCCGGGCCACCGGCCTGGACGAGCGCCTGGACCCCGGCGACGTCCGGTGGGCGCACGAGGCCACCGCCTCCTTCGGGGAGCAGCTGCGCGGGAACGACGTCTGCGGGCCCGAGCTCACCCCGCCCGAGGGCGCCGACGCCCAGACCCGGTTCCTGGCCTTCGTCGGCCGCCGCGCCTGGTAGCGGCCCGGGGTTCCGCCGCCCGGGGGACCCGTGGGAGCCGACCAGTACGCCGCCCAGGACGGACCCCGGGCTCCCCCGCCCCGGGGACCGGCGCGGGCCCGTCCCGGGGAGGCGGCCGGGCCGAGCCGCCCCGGGCGACCCGGCCCGGGGGCGGCACACGAGCAGGGCCGGGAACCGGGCGATTTTCTCGCTGAAGTAGGACACGATCGGAACGCTCTCTTTCCGGGACTCCACGCGGGCGGAGCATGCGGTCAGGGGGTGCGACGCGGATCGTGTGCTGCGGGGAGGCGGCGTCGTCCACTCCCAAGATGCCACCTTCGGAGCCGAAGCGGCGGAGTTCGTCCACACCTGTGGAAAACCCGGAGGGCCACGGGGAGTCGTCCCCGTGGCCCTCCGGCCGGGTTTTCGCGCCTCACGCGCGGACGCCGTTGAGCGCGGTCGCGCCGCCCGAGCATCCCGTGCGTCCTGTGCCTCACGCGCTGACGGTACGGCCGGGCGGCGAGTCGCCGCCCGGCCGTGGCGTCAGCAGGTCAGCGGATCAGCAGGTCAGCTCCCAGGAGCACTCCAGCTCACCGCCGGGCTCGCTCGGCGCGCTCTGGGACCGGACGCTCACGGGCGTCTGGTGGCCCAGGTACTCGGCCAGCCGGACGGCGATCGCGTCCTGCACCGGCGTGGGGGCCGGGCCGCCGTAGCCGTTGTTGACGACGCTGAACGCCAGTCCGTCGCCGCCCTCCTGTCCGGCCACGTATCCGGACAGCGCGCTGATGCCCGTCATGGTGCCGGTCTTGGCGGAGACGACGCCCGCGGCCGCGGTGCCGCCCATGCGGAACCGCAGGGTTCCCCCGGTGAACGGGTCGCTCTCGCCCGCCAGCGGCAGCGAGTCCGCCCAGACCCCGTGCCAGGACGCGTCGCGCGTGCTCACGAGCAGGTCCACGACCGTGTCGGAGGTGACCAGGTTGCCCCGGGACAGGCCCGAGCCGTCGTTGAGGACGAGGTCGGAGGTGTCCACCCCCAGCCCGGCCAGGGACCGCTCGACACCGGTCAGCCCGGCGTCCCAGCTCCCCTCGCCCGCGACCTCCTGGCCGATGCTCTTGACGAGCATCTCGGCGTGGCCGTTGTTGCTGAACTTCATGAAGGGGACGAGGATCTCCGCCAGCTCGGGGGACTCGTGGTCGGCCACCAGCCGGGCGCCGTGGCGTCCCCGACCGGGCGCCTCGCCGAACTCCACGCCGCCCTCGACGGTGACGCCGTGCCGCTCCAGCGCCTGCGCGAAGAGGTGCCCGGCCAGGCCCGCGGGCTCGTCCACCGTGCGCAGGGCGGTCACGGGGGCGGCGTCGGCCGGGATCGTGCCGGTCACCGTGATGGTGTTGGTCCCCGCGGGCCGGTCGACGACCACGCTGCTGGTGCCGCCCGGAGGGCCGGTCACGGCCTGGTTGTCGAGTTCGGCGTAGCCCTCGGCGGCGCCCAGGTCCACGGTGGCGGGCGCACCCGCCGCGCCGGGGGTGACCACGACCTCGGTCACGCCGGTGTCGTAGCGCTCCCCGTGGGCGACGGTGAGGGCCGAGATCTGCGCGGAGTAGGCGTAGGGCTCGTCCTCGGGCCACCAGTCGTCCACGAGGCGCTGGGAGTCGAACCAGGTGTCGTCGGCGAGGACGTCGCCCCGCACGGTCCTGACCCCGGAGGCGGCCACGTCGGCGGCCAGCGCGTCCAGGTCCTGCTCGGACAGGGTGGGGTCGCCGCCGCCCACCAGGTACAGGTCCTCCACGGAGCGCCGCTGCCTGTGCCCCTCGGCCACGACCTCGGTGGAGAAGGTGTGGTCGGCGCCCAGGACGTCCAGGGCGGCCGCCGCGGTGAACAGCTTCATGTTGGAGGCGGGCACCAGCTGCTCCCCGCTGTCTCGCGAGTACAGCACCGCGCCGGTGGCGGGGTCGGTGACGGTCACCCCGGACACCCCTCCCTCCAGGGACGGGTCCGCCAGGAGGGCGTCGATGTCCGCGCGCAGGTCGGTCAGGCGCTCCTCGGCTGCCGCCGGGTCGGCGTGGGCCGGGAGTGCGCCCAGCGGCGCCGCGACGAGCACGGGGACGGTCGCGAGGGCCGCGGTCCAGGCGGCGCGTCGCCGGACCGGGGCACGGCGCCTCCCGACCGGGGGTTCACTGGAAACGGTGGGGGTTCTCAACGGTGTGTCTCCTAGCGGTCACGGACACGAAGGGGCACCGCACCCTAACCCGCTACGGATCCCCGGCACCAGCACCCCGGGCGCGGGTCGGACACGGGAGGGGCGCGTGGGGACGTCTAAGCCCCAGGTGACACATGTGCACCTAAATACACTACGGACAAAATCGTCTGGTTTCGGTCTCCTTCGCGGGCCCGGCGGGGGAACGCGGCGTCCGGGAGCCGGTACCGGAAGCGCCCCCTCCGCGCCCCGTCCCGGTGCGGCGGTGTGCGTCCGGGCCCGGAGCGAACCCCGGGCACCGGGCCCCTCCGCCGCCGTGTGCGGCGCGAACGGCGATCGGGCCGGTGCCGGGGACGCACTCCCCCGGCACCGGCCCGTCACGGCCGCCGCGCCCGGATCACCCGGACGGCGCCCCGGTCAGAACAGTTCCCTGGCCCGCGAGTAGTGGCAGGCGTCCAGGTGGCCCGCCCCCCGGTCCATCAGTTCCGGCGGCTCCTCCACGCACTTGGCGCGCTCGCTCTCCGACAGCTCGTTCGCGAACTTCGGGCACCGGGTCCGGAACCGGCAGCCCGAGGGCGGGTCGGCGGGGCTGGGCACGTCGCCGGTGACGACGATCCGCTCCCGGGTCCGCTCCTTGACCGGGTCCGGCAGGGGGATCGCCGAGATCAGCGCCTGCGTGTACGGGTGCGAGGGCGCCCCGAACAGCTCCGCCGTCGTCCCCGTCTCCACGATCTTGCCGAGGTACATCACGGCCACCCGGTCGGCGATGTGCTTGACCACCGACAGGTCGTGCGAGACGAACAGGTACGACAGGCCCAGGTCGTCCTGGAGGTCCTCCAGCAGGTTGATCACGCCCGCCTGGATGGACACGTCCAGCGCCGAGACCGGCTCGTCCAGGATGAGCACCTTGGGGTTGAGCGCCAGCGCGCGGGCGATGCCGATGCGCTGGCGCTGGCCGCCCGAGAACTCGTGCGGGTAGCGCGAGCCGTGCTCGGCGTTGAGCCCCACCAGGTCCAGCAGCTCCCTGACCCGCTTCTTGGCGGTGCCGTTGCCCTGGCCGTGGATCCGCAGCGGCTCGGCGATGATGTCCGAGACCGTCATGCGCGGGTCCAGGGAGGCGAACGGGTCCTGGAAGACCAGCTGGAGGTCGCGGCGCAGCGGCCGCATCTGCCGCGGGGACAGCGTGTGCAGCGGCTGCCCCATGTAGCTGACCTCGCCCGAGGTCTGCTTGATCAGCTGGAGCATGAGGCGGGCGGTGGTGGACTTGCCGCACCCGGACTCGCCGACCAGGGCGAGGGTCTCGTGCTCGCGCAGCTCCAGGGAGACCCCGGAGACCGCCTGCACCTCGCCGATCCTGCGCCGCAGGAGGCCCTTGGAGCGGATGGGGAAGTTCTTGACCAGGTCCTTGACGGTCAGGATGGCCTCACGGGGTTCCCCGTCCACGGGGGCGGCGGTCTCCGCGCCGATCTGGGCGCGCGCCTCCTGCGCCTGCTTCTCGGCCTCCTCCACCTCCGTCACGGTCTCGGCCTCCACCGCCGTCCCCCGGAACAGGTCGGCCGGTGCGGCGCCCCCCAGTTCCTCGCTGAAGTGGCAGGCCGCCGTGTGCGCGGAGGTGTCCGTCACCGGAACGCGCACCCGCTCCCCGTCTCCGCCGACCGCGAGCAGGAGGGGCTCCCGCTCGCGGCACAGGTCCCGGGCCATCGGGCAGCGCGGCGAGAACGCGCACCCGGTGGGCAGGGAGAGCAGGGAGGGCGGGGTGCCCACGATGGGGGTGAGCCGCTCGTGGCGATCCTCGTCCAGGCGGGGCAGCGACCCCAGCAGGCCGAGGGCGTAGGGCATCCGAGGGCGGTAGAAGACCTCCTCCACGGGACCCATCTCCACGAGGCGGCCGCCGTACATCACGCCGATCCTGTCGACGTGCCCGGCCACCACGCCGAGGTCGTGGGTGATCAGCACCAGGGCGGCGCCGGTCTCCTTGCGGGCCGCCTCCAGCGCCTCCAGGACCTGGGCCTGGACGGTCACGTCCAGGGCCGTGGTCGGCTCGTCGGCGATGATGACGTCCGGCTCGTTGGCCATCGCGATGGCGATCACCACGCGCTGGCGCATGCCGCCCGACAGCTCGTGCGGGTACTGCTTGATCCGCTGCTCGGGACTGGGGATCCCCACCAGCTCCAGCAGCTCCAGCGCCCGGGCCATCGCCGCCTTCTTGCCCACCTTGCGATGGGCCAGGACGGCCTCGGCGATCTGGTAGCCGACGGTGTAGACGGGGTTCAGCGAGGTCAGCGGGTCCTGGAAGATCATCGCGATCTTGTTGCCGCGGACCTTGCTGATCTGCGCGTCCTTGAGGCCGATGACCTCCTGGCCCAGCACCTTGGCCGAGCCCTCGACGCGGGCGTTCTTGGGCAGCAGCCCCATGATCGCCATCGAGGTCACGGACTTGCCCGATCCGGACTCGCCCACGATCCCCAGCGCCTCGCCCCGGCGCAGGACGTAGGACACCTCACGCACGGCGGGCAGCGGCCCGTCGTCGGAGGGGAAGGTGACGCTGAGGTCGCTGACCTCCAGGACCACGTCGCCGGTCCCGGCCGGGGCGGTCTCCTCGTTGCTCATCTGGTCAGTCGTGGTCATCGCCGCACCATGGTCTGTCGTGGGTCGAGGGCGTCGCGCAGCCCGTCGCCGATGAAGTTGATCGTCAGGCAGATCACCAGCAGCAGCAGGCCCGGCGGGTAGAACAGCCAGGGCCTGGTGGAGACGGCCGTGCGCGCGTCGCTGATCATCTGGCCGAGCGAGATGTCGGGGGGCTGGATGCCGAACTGGAGGAAGGACATGCCCGCCTCCAGCAGGATCGCCACCGCGATCAGCAGCGTGGCGGCCACGATGATCGGCCCGGCCGCGTTGGGCAGCAGGTGGCGGACGATGATCCACCCGGGCGAGGCCCCCGCGGCCTTGGCCGCCTCCACGAACTCCTGCTCGCGCAGGGACAGGACCACGCTGCGCACCACGCGGGCGATCTGCGCCCACGAGAAGAAGCCGATGATGAGGGCCACCGCGTACCAGGTGGTCCCGGCGCGGGCGTTGCCCGCGATCGCGGCGACCATCACCAGCAGGGGCACGATCATGAACACGTCGGCCACGCGCATCATGAGCGTGTCGATCCGGCCGCCGTAGTAACCGGCCGTGGCGCCCCACAGGGAGCCGATGACGGTGCCCATGACCGACACCGTGAACGCCACCTTGAGCGTCTGCTGGGCGCCGCGCATGAGCTGGCCCAGGACGTCGTGCCCGGCGGTGGTGGTGCCCAGCGGGTGGTCCGCGTTGGGCGGCACGCTCGGCGGGATCTCCAGGTGGACGGTGTGGTCCCACCTCCACAGGAGCGGGCCCACGAAGGCGGCCAGGACGACGACCACCAGGACGACCAGGCTGATCATGGCGGCCCGGTGGCGCAGGAACCGGGACAGGATCATCTGGAACTGGGTGCGTTCGGCACCTCCGACGCTCTCGGCGTCGGCGCTCCGCGGCGCCTGGGGCGCCCTCTTCTCACTCATAGCGAATCCTCGGGTCGAGCACGCCGTACAGGAGGTCGGCGATGAGGTTGGCCACGATGACCATGACACCGCTGAGCAGCAGCCACGCCATCAGCGCGTACGAGTCGTTCTTCTCGACCGCGGTGATGAAGAACTCGCCCAGGCCGCGCCACTGGAAGACGCGTTCGGTCAGGACCGCGCCGTCGATGATCCCGGCGATGCCGACGGCGACCACCGTGGTCAGCGGGATGAGGGCCGTGCGCAGCGCGTGGCGCCGGATGACGACGCGGTTGGGCAGGCCCTTGGCGCGTGCCAGGCGGACGTAGTCGCTGTTGAGCACCTCGAGCATGGAGGTCCGCTGGTACCGGCTCCACGAGGCGAAGCTGGTCAGCATCAGCACGATCGTGGGCAGGGTCATGTAGGCGAAGGCGTTGGTGACGAGCCCCCAGAAGTCCTCGCCCTGTGCCTGGTAGACGCCGTCGCCGATCGTGGCGAGGACCTGGTCGCCCACCAGGTCGTTGAAGCTGACACCGGCCTGCTGCATGATGCCCGCGAACCAGAAGACGGGCATGGACAGGGCCAGGAAGCCGATGAACGTGAGCGTGTAGTCGAGCTTGGAGTACTGGCGCATGGCGCTGACGACGCCGGCCAGGATGGCCAGGCCCAGCGCGAAGACCATGGACGCGCCCACCAGGCGCAGGGTGGTGCCCAGCCGCTCGGCGATGTTGGCGCCGATGTCGTAGCTGTTGCTCTGCGTGGAGGGGCCGAACTCGCCCTGGAGGAGTCCGATGTCCCCGTTGCCGCCGATGCCGGTGATCCAGAGCCAGTAGCGCTCGGGCATGGACCGGTCGAGGTAGAGCCGCTCCTCCTGGAGCTGGATGACCGAGGGGTCCGGGGGCGGCTGCTGCATCCTGAGCTCTGTCAGGGGATCACCGGAGATGTCGATCAGGACGAAGGTGAGCACGGACGCGAGGATCAGGATGGGTATCGCGCCCAGGACGCGCCGCACCGTGTAAACGAGCATGAGTGTGATCCTTCAGGGGTGGACGAGGACCAGCCCGGGCCCGGGAGGTTCTCCCGGGCCCGGGCCACGGGCCTTGTGCCGCGAACTACTCGGCGAGGTCCCACTCACCGATGTTGTAGGTGGCGCGGTAGCTGGACTGGAGGTTGTCCTCGACGTTGGCGAGCCTGTCGTTCACGAAGAAGTAGTTGGGCTCGGCCACGATCGGCAGGACGTAGGCGTCCGGGACCACGGCGGCCACGGCGGCGTTGGCGTGCTCGGCGGCCTCGTCCAGGTTGGCGGCCGTCGCGGTGGCCTCGGCGTGCTCGTCCACCTCGTCGTTGGAGTAGCCGCCGAAGTTGCTGGTGCTCTCGGAGTGCCAGAACTGCTCGGGGCTGGAGGCGAAGTACGGGCTGCCGCTCCAGCCGAACTGGACGATGTCGTAGTCCTGCTCGGCCAGCATCGTGCCCAGGTCGTCGGTCATCTCGATGGTGGTCTCGATGCCGATCTCGGCGAGCTGGGCCTGGATCAGCTGCACGGAGTTGTTGCGGATGACGGTGTCGGTGCTGCGCAGGCGGAACGGGCCGACCTGCTCGCCGTCGAGCATGAGGGTGTCCCCGTCGAGCTCGTAACCGGCCTCCTCCAGGATCGCGGTGGCGGCCTCGACGTCGCCGCTGCCCTGCCCGGACTCGGAGACGAGGTCCTCGAAGTACTCGCTGTCGCTGCCGAAGATGTGGTTGTTCTTCAGCTCGTACTCGGGGTATCCGGCCTCGAAGTTGCGGCTGGCGATCTCGTCGCGATTGATCGCGGTGAACACGGCCCTGCGGAGCTCGACGTCCGAGAGCCACTCGTTCTCGGTGTTGATGTCGATGTGCTCCCAGATGTTGCCCTCGCCGATGGTGAGCGTGGCGGTCTCCATCCCCTGGAGCTGGGTGATGATGTCCTCGCTGTACTGCGCGGGGTTGGCGCCGTCGATCTCGCCGTTCTGGAAGGCGGGGATGAAGGTGCCCTCGTCGGTGTTGTACGGCATGATGATGCGGTCGAGCGCGGGCTGCGTCTCACCGAACCACTCGGGGTTGGGCTCCTTGACGACCTGGTTCTCCAGGTCGCCGTCCACGATCTGGTAGGGGCCGCCGGACCACTCGGGGCGCGTCTCGTGCAGCCAGGCGTAGTACTCGCCGAGCTGCGCGGGGTCGTCGACGTCCCAGCCGTTCTCCTCGGCCAGGTGCGCCGGGTAGAAGCCGCCCGCCACGCTGTGCGCGTCGAACATGCCCATCCACTCGGGGTTGGACAGGCCCTCCTTGAGGGTGAAGGTCGCGGTCTTGCCGTCGACCTCGACCTCCTCGACCATGTCGGCGCCGGTGGTGCCCCGGGAGTCGCAGGTGTCGCAGTAGCCCTCGGTGGGGGAGGCGGACATCATGTTGGTGACCCGCAGGTCCTCGCCGGTCATCGGCGTGCCGTCGTTCCACACGGCGTCCTCTGCGAGGGTGAAGCTGAACTGGAACGGTCCCTCGTCGAGGTTGTCGTTGATGAGGGTGGGCTCCTCGGCGAGGACGTCCATGTTGTACTCGTACGTCGCGTCGGGCTGGTACTGCCCGGTGAAGGGCACGACGCCGGAGAGTGCCTGGATGACGTAGACGCTGCCTCCGGCGCTACTGATGGCTCCCCAGGCGGCGGGAAGGCTGTTGATCACCCATGTGACCTCCTTCTCCTGCTCGCCTTCGCCACCACCGCCGCCGCTGCAGGCGGTCAGCACCATCAAAGCGGAGGTGCCCGCCGCGGCGAGCGCGAGCGTCTTCCTTCGTTTGTGCATCAGTTACACCCTTGATCACTAATACGAGCCGAACCTCGGGGTTGTGTGGTTCGCACACGCCCCGCAGAACTAGGCGATTAGTCGATCAGAAGACCATTGAGCGAAATGTCTGTATAGCCCTACTGCTGGATTCGTGACCCATCCGCAACCGGTTCGCGCCCATCGCACCGAGCCGCCGACACAAAGTTCATACCCCGTCCAGACATGGGGGTCACCGCAGGTCAGAGCCCAGAACCAGGAGAACGGACCCTCTCTCCGGATTCGGACAAGCCAGAAATACATTGCGGGCTAGTTACGTCGGCGAACAACAACCAAGGTAAAGTAAACGTCGTTTAACTACCCGGACGTCCCAAATGACTACACAGAGGAAAACGGACAAAAGTCCCCAAAGTGCACATATAATCCCGAATGTTCGCGACAGCTCCCCGTTCGCCTTCACGGCGACTCCCACAGGAAACAGAATGCGACAAACATAGGATGACGTGATGTTAATCAGACACGAGCGCCCTAACCCCTCAGGCAGGTGCAGACCACACCAGGCAGGTACGGAAATCCACAGCTCCGGTTGTCCGAAACCACCGTCCACGCGCCGCCGGAGCCGATAGGGTTTTGAACGGCGATTGCCGTCATCCCACCCGCGGTGCCCACTGAGAGAGGCTTGTGCCGTGTCCGAAACAGTTCGCCTGGTCTGCCCCGTAGGCCGCAAGCACCTGGAGCTGTGGGGCGGCTACGGTCTGGTGGCTCTCGGCGCCCTGGCGATCGCGGTCGACGTCTCGCACTGGGCCAACATCACCCTCGGCGTCCTCCTGGCCCTCATGGGCGCCGCCCTGGCCGCGCACGGCCACATGATCAAGGCGCCCGTCCTGGAGGTCTCCGACGGCGAGTTCCGCTACCAGCGGGGCCGCTACATCGTGCGCGTGCCCTTCCACGACATCGGCTCCTACTACGTGCTGCCGGGCCGCATCCGCTCCCTGGGCCTGTACGACAACGCCGGGCGCCCCAAGCGCTTCCCCTCGCTCCAGAGCCGCCGCACCTCGCGTGCCTACCTCCCCCTGACCGGGATGACCAGCCCGGCCCGGGTCGAGTCGTTCATGGCGGTGGCGGGCATCCCGCCGCGCGGGCGCTCCCTGACGTCCTGAGCGCGGCGGCCGCCCCCTCGGGGCGCGCGCCCACCCCTGCCGGGGACCGGGACCCCCTCCTCCGCGCGGAGCGGCACCACTCGCGCCGACCCGCCGCGACATATACCGACACTTCGGGCAATTACCCACCACGCCCCGTACGGACATACCGCCGCAAGGCAGTGTCCTCTACTCTCGATGGGGTGAAGCAGTCCAGAATCACCGCCATCCTGACCGTAGCGGGGATGCTCGCGGCCATGTGGGTCTTCGAGATCCTCGACAGCTTCGTGCTCCTCGGAAGGCTCGACCAGCAGTACGGTCTGCGCGCCTGGGACCTCCAGGGGCCCTGGACCGTGTTCACCGCGCCGTTCATGCACGGGAACCTGGAACACCTCATCGGCAACTCGCTGCCGTTCCTCGTGCTGGGCTCGCTCGTCGCGTTCAGCGGCCTGGGGCGGTTCCTGCTCACCACGCTGATCATCATCCTGGTCAGCGGTGTGGGCGTGTGGCTGTTCAGCTCACCGTTCTCCCTCACCGTGGGCGCCAGCGGCCTGGTCTTCGGTTACTTCGGCTACACGGTCCTGCGCGGGATCGTCGAGCGCAAGACCATCGACATCGTCATCATGATCTGCGTGGTCCTCTTCTACGGGACGATGATCTGGGGGGTCCTGCCCCAGTACCCCGGCGTCTCGTGGCAGGCGCACCTCTTCGGGTTCGTCGGCGGCATGCTCGCGGCCTACCTGCTGCCCAGGCGGGAGCGCCGCAGGCAGCTCGACCAGGGCTACGGAGGCGCCCAGGGCGGCTACTACGCGCCCTGACGGCGCGTCCGGGGCCGCGTGCGTGCGGCCTCCGGGAACGCGGACGGGCCGCCCCCTCGGGGCGGCCCGTTCTCGTATGCGCGGTACCGGAGTGCTCTCCGGGGCCGGTGCGCGTGCGGGGGAAACCGCCCCGCGCGCCTCTAGAACTCCAGGCCCTCGGCGTCCCCGCCCAGGGTGCGCTCCAGGAACTCGGGGTTCTCCGCGAGCCAGGCGCGGGCGCCCGCCTCCGGGTCGTCCTGGTGCTCCTGGAGGGTCTGGACCTCCAGGGTGGCCAGCTCGTCATCGCTGAGCTGGAAGTTCTCCAGCCAACCGGTGAGCTCGGGGTACTCCTCACCGAAGCCGTCACGGCCGACGGCGTGGATGGTCTCCGCGTCGCCCATCAGGCCCTCGGGGTCCTCCAGGTCCTTCAGGTCGTACTGGGCGTAGGCCGGGTGGGGACGCCACAGGGTCACCACGATGGGCTCCTCCTCGGTGATCGCCGAGTCGAGCTCGGCGAGCATCGCGGCGGTGGAGGAGGTGACCAGCTCGAAGTCCTCGTCCAGGCCGTAGCCCGGCATGGCCTCCTCCTGGGTGACGCGGGTCAGCCCGGCGCCCGGGTCGATGCCCACGATCCGGCCGCCCAGCTCGTCGGCGTGGTCGGTCAGGTCGGAGATGCTGTTGACGTCCTCCATGTAGGAGGGCACGGTGATGGTCAGCTTGGCGTTGTCGTACCAGGCGCCGAGGTCCTCCAGCTGGTCCCCGTAGTCCTCCCAGTAGTCGGCGTGCGTCACCGGCAGCCAGGTGTCGAGGAACAGGTCGACGTCGCCGTTGGCCGCGCCCTGGTACATCGGGGCGACGTCCACGTCGGTGATCGTGACGTCGTAGCCCTTCTCCTCCAGGATGGCCTGCCACATGTGCGTAACGGCGATGCCCTCCTCCCAGGCGATCAGCGCGATGTTGATCTCCTTGGCGTCCTCGCCGCCGCCCTCCTCCGGGCCGGTCAGGCTCTCACCGCCACCGCCACCGCAGGCGGTCAGGAGGAGCGCGGCGCTCATGCCGGCGGCGGAGAGGGCCGCCATGCGCTTACGGCTGTACATCGTGGGGTTCCTTCCCTCGGGGAATTCGGTGTGCGGGGCTGGACGGGGCGGGCACGCCGCTCAGGCGGCCGACGCGGCCGCGCGCGGGCTGTTGCGGGTGACGGCCGCGGTCAGGCGGTCGAGGAAGATCGCCAGGATGACCACGGCGATACCGGCCTCGAAACCGAGGGCGCCGTCGTTGCGGGTGATGCCCTGGTAGACCTCGCTGCCCAGGCCGCCCGCGCCGACCATGCCCGCGATGACGACCATCGACAGTCCGAGCATGATGACCTGGTTGACCCCGGCCATGATGGTGGGCAGGGCCAGCGGCAGCTGGATGCCGGTGAGGACCTTGGTCGGGGAGGCGCCGAAGGACTCGCCCGCCTCCACCAGCTCCTTGTCGATCTGGCGGATGCCCAGCTCGGTCAGGCGGACGCCGGGCGGCATCGCGAACACGATGGTGGCGACCACGCCGGGGACGGCGCCGATGGAGAAGAAGAAGATCGCCGGGATCAGGTACACGAACGCGGGCAGCGTCTGCATCAGGTCCAGGACCGGCTTGACGATCTTGCTGACCAGGTCGTTGTAGGCGGCCAGGACGCCGATCGGGATCGCGATGACCACGGCGATGGCGCTGGCCACGAGGACGAGGCCGAGCGTGTCCATGGCGTTGGTCCACTGGCCGACCGAGGCCACCAGGGTGAGGGCGATCAGGCCGAACAGGCCCATGCGCCACCCGGCCACCGAGAGCGCCAGAAGGCTCAGCAGCAGGATCATCAGCAGTGCCCCGGGCCGGGTCACCAGCATCGGGAGCACGAGCCAGCCGAGCAGGACCAGCACGAGCCAGCCGCCCGCGACGACGCCGGTGCGCACCCGGGTGCCCCGGTCGAGCACGCCCAGGACGGTGACGGCGACCAGGAAGACCAGCGAGATGCAGAAGTAGGCGTCCACGTACTGCTGGTCGAACAGGTTCATCGCCCACAGGAAGAGCTGCGGCGGCAGGCTGTTGACGATGGTGTTGCCGAGCGCGAACTGCGCGTGCAGCACGTAGAGCAGCGAGACCGCGGCGACGATCACCACCAGCGGCAGCCGCCGGCGGCGCAGCAGCGGAACGGCGATGATCACGGCGGCCACGAAGGCGAGCTGTCCGGCGGCCGGTTCGGTGAAGAAGCCGGACAGGGCGCTCACGGCCCAGCGGATGAACTCGCCGACGGCGTCGAAGAAGAGGCCGAAGGTGCTCTTGAGCCAGGCGTTGAGGGCCTCGAAGCCGTCACCGATGGGCAGGGACGGCGGAAAGTCAACGGGTGTCACGGGGTCTCCTTCCCGCCCGCGAGCGCGGCCAGTACGGAGTTGCGGGTCACCGTGCCGAGCACGGTGCCGTCCTCGTCGACCACGCGGAGGCGGTCGGAGGCGGCCGCGCTGGCGTACAGGTCGGCGACCAGGGTGTCGGCGCCGACCTCGGGCGCCGAGGAGTCGGCCGCGGGGGCGCTCGGGTCGAGCACCGACGCGGCGGTGAGCACGCGGGTGCGGTCGACGTCCTCGATGAAGCGCTCGACGTAGTCGTTGGCGGGCGCGCTGAGGATCTCCTGCGCGCTGCCGATCTGGGCGACGCGGCCGTCCCGCAGCACGCAGATCCGGTCACCGAGGCGCATGGCCTCGTTGAGGTCGTGCGTGATGAAGACGATGGTCTTGCCCAGGCTCTTCTGGAGTTCCAGGAGCTGGGTCTGCATGTCCCGCCGGATGAGCGGGTCGAGGGCGCTGAACGCCTCGTCCATGAGGATGATGTCGGTGTCGGCGGCCAGTGCCCTGGCCAGGCCCACACGCTGCTGCATGCCTCCGGAGAGCTGGTGCGGGAGCTTGTCCTCCCAACCGCCGAGCCCCACGAGTTCGAGGGTCTCCCCCGCCCTGCGGCTCCGCTCGGCGCGGGACAGGCCCCGCAGCTCCAGGCCGTAGGCGGCGTTCTCCAGGACCGTGCGGTGCGGCAGGAGCGCGAAGTGCTGGAAGACCATGCTGATCTTCTCGCCCCGCAGCTTCAGGAGGCTTTTCCTGCTGAGCGCGGTGATGTCCACGCCGTCGACCTCGACCGTCCCCGCGGTGGGTTCCAGGAGGCCGTTGAGCATCCGGATCAGGGTGGACTTCCCCGATCCGGACAGGCCCATGACGACGAAGATCTCGCCCGGTTCGACCTCGAAGGACACGTCGATGACGGCGGCCGTCACGTCGAGGTCGGCGATGGTGTCCCGGTGGCTGCCGTCCGAGAGCCGCTTGACGGCGGCTCTGGACTGTCTGCCGAACACCTTGTACAAGTGGTCTGCGCGTACTGCTGGCACGGTCTCCTCTAGGGGGCTGTCCCGACCGCGAGGCGTGCCGGGGCAACAGTTCCGCCCCATCGCCGACCCGCGGTTCCCACAGGTAGTCGGCGTGCGCGGAGCCCCCTTGCGCGCCCCTCATCAGGGCGGAACCGCTACCTGGTTCACGTCGGGGCGCAACCTTACCGAGGTGTGTACGTACAGTTCAGGCGCTAAGTAACCACCAAATAACATGTTTAAACGTCGCAAAAACGGTCCGCCGACCTGTGGCAGCGGATGCCGGAGCCCCGAAAGGCTCCTTTGTGATTTACACCACACACGGAAAAATAGTGACCTTAGTCACATACTAGTGACAGGGGGATCAAACGACAGTCCGTGTCCGTTCAGGACCGTACCGTAAACAAAACGCCCTGTCTGCCCCCGGTCCCGGCTAGACGCTCTCCGGGCTGATCGGGGTGCGGATGAAGTTCTGGTGGGACCTGGACGGCGTCGGCCCCCGCTGCCCCTGGTAACGCGATCCGTAGCCCGCGGAGCCGTAGGGGTGCTCGGCCGGGGAGGACAGGCGGAACATGCACAGCTGGCCGATCTTCATGCCCGGGTAGAGCTTGATCGGCAGGGTGGCCACGTTGGACAGCTCCAGCGTGACGTGCCCGGAGAAGCCCGGATCGATGAACCCGGCCGTGGAGTGGGTGAGCAGCCCCAGGCGCCCCAGCGAGCTCTTGCCCTCCAGGCGGCTCGCGATGTCGTCCGGGAGGCTGACGACCTCGTAGGTGGACGCGAGCACGAACTCGCCCGGGTGCAGGATGAACGCGTCCTCACCGTCGGTCTCGACCAGCCGGGTGAGATCCGGTTGCTCGGCCGAGGGGTCGATGTGCGGGTACTTGTGGTTCTCGAACACCCGGAAGAAGCGGTCCAGCCGGACGTCGATGCTGGAGGGTTGGACGAGGCCGGGGTCGAAGGGGTCGATCCTGACCCGCCCGGCGTCGATTTCGGACCTGATATCGCGATCGGAGAGCAGCACGGTCCGAACCTACCGCCTGGGGCAACGCAGCGTAGCGGCGCTCCCCGCCCGGGTGGCGGTCCGCGCCGAGTTGCCCACCCGCCCCGGAGTTGGGCTAGGATGGCATCCGTTGCCAGCCGGGTTCTTCCGGCGGTGCCGCGCGGATGTAGTTCAATGGTAGAACTTCAGCTTCCCAAGCTGATAACGCGGGTTCGATTCCCGTCATCCGCTCCAGACACACAGACGGCCAGGTCGTTCGGGGTTTTCCGAACACCTGGCCGAATTGCTTTCCGGGGTCCTGTCCCGGTCGCCGTGCCACACGCGCGGACGCCGACCTCAGACTTCTCCCCCTGACGCTCGACAGCCTCACACCTTTCTGTGGAGACACCCACCCCGGAAGCTCAGGCACGCCACAGCTGGGAACTCACTCCGCGCCGAAGCGCAGGTCGGTGATGGCGGACAGGTCGATGCCGTAGCGCGCGTAGACCTTGGTGGTGTTCTCGCCCGTCAGGTCCGCCTCGGCGTAGCCGAGCAGGGCCGCGACGCGCACCACCTCGGCGGGGCTGTCGGCCTCGATCTCCAGGTAGGCGGGGATACGCGGCCAGGAGTCGATCTCCAGTTGGGCGCCGTCCAGGGTGAAGCTGTGGCGGCGGTTCTCCTGGTAGGCCTTGGGGGTGTAGCCGAGCTTGCCCAGCAGCGCGTTGGCGGTGGTGAAGTCACCGACCTCGGTCTCGGTCTCGCGAGTGCCGCCGATGGCGTCGGAGTCGATCTCCTTGACCGTCAGCGTGACCTGACTGCCGGTGTCGCGCAGGCGCACCCAGCGGGAGGCGTCGCCGGGTTCGATGTCGTAGACGTAGCGGCGCTGAAGCGCCTCGCCCAGGTCCGTGCCGCCCTTGTCGAGAATGCGTTGGGTCACCTGGTCGACGTCGATGTCCAGGACCTTGGCTTCGTACTCGATCGCGCTCATGGCGTCGGGTTTCCTTCCGTGCTGTGTGTCGTGGTGGGAAAAGACGCGGGGGCCCGATGGGCGGCTTCCAGCCTGTCACGGTCGGTCTGGCGAAGGCGGAGGATCTCGTCCTTGACGGGGGAGCGAAGGAAGTCCTCGATCGGCTGGCACAGGTCCATGCGTTGCAGGCACACACCCACCAGGTAGCGCCCATGACGATCGCGGTACAGGCGCAGGCCGTAGAAGCCTTCCTGACAGTCGGTGTCGTTGTTGAACCGACACCCCTGGCAGGTGGTGGGCAGGCGTACCGGGCGGATCCACTTGACGTGGATACGGCGTTGCCCGCCGTCGATGCGGTAGGCGGTGCGTGCTCCGGAGGCTCCGGCGGTGAGGTGGTGGGCCTCGGTGACGGCACCGCGTTGGGCCAGGAGCTCGTGGATGGCGTTGATGGAGTTCTGCCCGTGGTCGAGGGAGTTGAGTAGGCGCACGGACAGTTCGGGGGCGTAGGTGTCCAGGAGCCGGTGGACGCGGTCGATGTGCGTGTGGTCGAGGACGACGATGTTGGCGCTGGCCCGGACCCCGTGGTCGACGCAGGCCCGGATGGAGGCGTGCAGGGCCTCGATCTTGGTGGCGGCCTTGGCCGGGTCGCGGAAGCGGACGTGCTGGACCTGGGCGAGTTCTTCGGGTGTGGTGCCGAAGACGGAGAAGTTGACACGGTCGAGCCCCG
Organism: Nocardiopsis sp. CNS-639; assembly: GCF_000381685.1. Classification (NCBI taxonomy): domain Bacteria; kingdom Bacillati; phylum Actinomycetota; class Actinomycetes; order Streptosporangiales; family Nocardiopsidaceae; genus Nocardiopsis; species Nocardiopsis sp. CNS-639. The sequence continues at coordinate 6,096 of NZ_KB906856.1, read as the reverse complement.
CCCCGGCGCAGGTAGGGATCTGCCGGGCCCCGTTCTCGCCGTTGGAGGTCATGCACACCTGGTAGCCCTGGGCAGTGGCCAGGCGGACCAGCTCGGGCAGGCGCGGATGGAGTGTGGGTTCTCCTCCGGTGAGGTGGAGCTCGGTGAACCCCATGCTCCGGCGTAGCTGCCGCAGGGCATGAGCGAAGTTCTCATCGGGCGCGATGGTGGCGGGCAGGAAGGCTGCTCCGTTGGTGGCGGCGTAGATCGACATCCGCCCCGAGGTACCGGAAGCGATGAAAGGTCCAGGGCCGCGGTTGCGGTTGTCGACCACGACGGGTGTGCCCTCGTTGTGGCAGAAGGTGCAGGTCATACCGCAGGCGTCGAGAATTTTCACCCGCAGGGTGGTGTCGGTGCCGATGTAGGTCGGCACGGGCTCGAGGATCGGGGGAACGTCCATGGACAGGCTCCTGTGACGGCGCTCGCGATGGAGCGGGGAGGTTGCGTCACAGGCGACGATTCCGTTGCGGGTACCGCTCCTCCCATTCCTGATGGATATCCCCCTCAGAGATAATCGGGGCCGAGTCCGCGTCGGCCGAAGGGAATCCATGCCTGGTCGTTCCTGGGAACAGATCACCATCCCGGCGTGGGCCTGGGGACGTCAGGAGACACAGCGGGCCCTGCGTGAGCGCGACATCGCCGGCCTGCTCCGGCTGGCCCAGGCACACGGTGCGAGCCAGACACGGATCGCCTCAGTGACTGGCATCGCCCAGGGACGGGTGAGCGAGATCCTGAGCGGCAGGCGCACGGTCAGTTCACTGCGGTTGATCGAGCGGATCGCCGACGGGCTCGACATGCCCGACCCCTCACGTGTCCTGCTCGGCCTGGCACCCCGACAGCCGCTCACAGACACGGAGAAGTCTGTCGCTGGTGACCGCGTCGCTGCCGTCGCCCCGTTGGGCGCACAGGCTCTCGGTCACCAGGTGGGGGAGCGCTTGGAAGTCGCCTCAATCGACCAGACGCTCATCACCCTGTTCGAGGAACAGACACAGAACCTACGCCTGATCGACCGGAAACTGGGTGCTCACTACCTCCTGGCGCAGAGTCAGGCCCATGTCCAGCAGATGGAGGAGCTGCTACGCCAGTCCATCCCGGGGGCCGCACGGCGCGGCCTGGCCCGCGCCTTGGCCGAAGCAGCGTCCCTGACCGGATGGCAGGCCCTCGATTCAGGACGCGCGGCGACGTCCTGGCGCTACTACGAACTCGCCAAGGCGGCGGCTCGCGAGAGCGGGGACCCCGTAATCCTGGCCCACGTGAGCGCCGAACAGATCTACGTACTGCTGGACAGCGGCCAAGCACCGGAAGCACTCACCGTGCTCAGAGCCGCGCACAAGGACGGCGGTGGAGCGCTGCCACCGCTGCTGCGCTCGTGGATGTGGGCCGCCGAAGGAGAGGTGCACGCCTGTCTGGGGCAGAAGGTGGAGTCCCAGAAGGCCTTGGAACGGGCCTTCGCTCTTCTCCCCCAGCAGCCGGATGATCCCGCGTTGCCATTCCTCATGCTGGACCAGACCCACCTGCTGCGCTGGCGGGGCCACTGCCTTGCACGCCTCGGTGTGCCCGAGGCAGTCGAGGACCTGACCCGGGCGTTGGCGGACATCGCGTCCCTGGGGCTGGGGCGCGCCGAGGCCGGCCTGCGCACCGACCTGGCCATGGCCTACGCCGCCTACGGCGACCTCACCCAGGCCCGTGGACAGGCACAACGCGCCGTCGAGCTGTCGAAGCGCTCCGGTTCGGTCCGCCAACGCGCCCGTCTGGCCCGGTTACTGGAACCTCGGGCTCTGTCAGGAGGCGAGCAGGTGGAGTAGGGCGATGAGGGTGCCTGAGCTCTGCACACGCCCCTCAGCGATCAGGGCACGGGCCTTGGCCAGGGCCACCCACTCATAGACGCCCTCGTCGAACTCGGTCGGGTCCGCGATCAGTTCGACGTCACGTCCGACGAAGACGTGGTGGGGGCTGCGGACCGTGCCGATCATCGGCTCGAACGTGGCCACGTGCTCCATCAAACCGACCCGGTGCCCGGTCTCCTCCAGAGCTTCGCGAACGGCGGTCCGTTCCGGTGTCTCCTCGGGATCCAGGAGCCCGCCGGGCAGCTCCCAGCCCCACACGTCGGGCACGAACCGGTGCCGGTAGCTCATCAGCACGTGCTCTTCGGTGCGGTCCAGGATCGCGATCACCGCGGCCGAGGGCAGAGTCACGGTGTGGTGCTCGAACCTGTTGCCCGAGGGTGTGGTGATGTCGGCCTTACCCAGTTGCACCCACGGGTTGTCGTACAGGGTGCGCTCGCCGTGCACCACCCACCGGCCCTCACCGTCCTCGTCACCGCTCATAACCCGAAACTACCGCGATGGGGCACCTGTACTCGCGGCTGGGCTCACGGTGCCGCCCACCACCGCATGATCGACACCCCACAAGGCGCCCGCACCCTGGTCCCCTTCCGCCAAACGCTCTACGCCCTGTGCTGGTTCCGTGAAGCCGGGTGCATACACCGCCTGGCCCGCGATGAGCACATCTCCCAGGCCACCGGCTACCGTTACCTGCGCGAGGCCATCGACGTCCTAGCCGACCAAGTCTCCGATCTGCACTAGGCCCTCCAACAATGCCAAGGGCAGGACATGGACCTCCTGGTCCTGGACGGCACCCTCATCGACTGCGACCCCGTCGCCGACAGCAACTACAACGACGCCTGGTACTCGGGCAAGGCCAAGCACTTCGCAGACAACCTCCAGTTCCTCGAGGCCCCTGACGGCACCTCGCTGTGGGTCTCCGAGGTCGAACCCGGTTCCTGACACGTCCTGGCCTGCACCCGCATCCACGCCTTGCCCGTGCTCTACCCAGCCGCGGCACGAGGGCTGTTCGCCCTGGCGGATGCGAGCTACCTCGGAGCCGGAATCGGAGTTCACACTCCGCTGCACCCGCACCCGCACCCGCACCCGGACATTCCTAGCCCACTGACCAGCGACAACCGTGCTCGCAGCCAGCTACTGCGCAGTAACCACGCGCTGGGAGAACGGGCCGCCGCCGAACTGAAGCAGCGCTGGTGAGCCCTGAAACACGTCACGTTGAGCTCGAGCCGGATCGGAGCCATCGCTCAAGCCGTCCTCGTCCTTAACAACGCATGGAAATAAAACTCGCTGAGACAACCTCAATTAATCCAAAAAGACTGCAAGAATCGAATCCGATGTCAACTGGAGCCAACAGCAGCACCAAGACCCCTGAGTCTAATCATTACATTATGCAGAGAGTCCACGATTTTATACTTCCCCTTATTTTCTTCGAGTGCCCCGACCATAGGACTACACAGAAACTCAAGAACTTCTCTGACATCATCCGAGGAAGGACGCGGATCCATCTCTTTCCTAAGAACATAGGATATATTCTCCTCACTAATCATACCGCCAGAAAGCGGATCTTCATCATTCGCTTCCTGAAAAGACAGATCCATCACCTTGGAGGTCAGCAAGGACCTATGGCTAAAAATCTGATAGCGCTCTCTCATCTCCTCAACGTGAAGCTCACTCCTACCAAGGACATCCTTAAAATCCATAAGCCCCAATGGGCTCAACGAATGCATTCTAATAATGTCAATTAGATCGTCAACAAGAAATAGTGCAACTCCATGATCCACGGCCCATTCTTTAACGCGAGCCGCAAACCCGGGGCCGACAACCACTATAAAATCTGCTCCATTCTTTTTCTTGTGATCCTTAAGTGCATCAAACTTAACATGCGATTCAGAGATCACACCAGAACCGGAGCTTTTGGCGTCGATAATGACTTTATATCTATCTGCAGGAGCCAACTCTGCGACGGCGACCACGTCTGTATTACCGGATCCTCCTATGTGCTCGACTTTAAAGCCGAGCACGCTGAAGGCTGCAGCTACTGTTTTCTCAAAAGCAAGGCTGTCCGTACCGCTAGTGCCAAATTTTCGAAGACCTTTCTCAATATCGGGCACGCCAGAAAAGGTATCTCGATTGAGATCTTCGATATTCTCAGAGTCATCAGTTACACTTGACTTATTATCGAGCCCCAGTTCTCGCTGCAGCGTTACCCTATCCGCAAAATTTTTCCCTGAACTATTTCGCGAGAACCTTTGCCAGTCCAGTCTGAATACAAGACCAGCATTCTCTAGAATCCCCAACCTAAGCCGGACTTCACTATTAGTTAGCTGTTTTACCCCATAGCGCTCCTCGGCTATTTCCACGAGCGCACTGGTAGCCTTCGGATTATCCAAATACTTCAGTATCTCTCCAAAAAATGAGTAATTTGAATGGAGATACCCTACAAGATCGACTTCCCTCCCTGGATTTAGTAGCTCAGAAATACCTACAGAAACTGCATATTTATTCATCGCAACTTGTTCAAGCAGACCCATGCCACGAGCAGCGTGCAGCATCGAGTTAAAAGAAGCCTGGCTAATCCCAAGAGCCTCCTTGCTGGCTTCTTTAAAATCTTCTTTATTCGGATTCTCCCGCACCAGACGAGCAATCTCACGCATCGCCTGAATCGGAGAGAGAACCGACTCCTCAGTAGCTTCTCCTATGGCTTTTTTGCCTCGCGGGATATACCCGATTGTAGCTTTCCTTTTCCTGAGCTCTTCCTGGGTAATATCAGGAAAGTCAATTGAGCCAACATGGGAATAATCGCCAATTTCTTGCGGCCCCACTTCCCCTCGTGCAACTTCGGGAGAGCACAACTCTAGGCCTCCTAGAAGTGAGTCACCCTCACTAGTCCGAACAATCCTTTGCCCCCAGAGCTCAACAAAACCAAGACTCCTTAGCCATCCAATCCTTCGCCGAACCTGATCAGAACTATTCCATGGCAGCCCATATATCTCGCGGGCTATACGCAAAAGGTCCGCATGTGACGTGTTAGAGTCAATTGCTTCAAGAGCCTCTCCGAAAAACTTCACATTTGAGTGAATATGGCTGGCCAGATATTTATCATCTTCAGACTCTTTCCACTTCAAAGATTCGGCACTTGGGGCCCAAGATCCCCCTTTCCCTTTTACCGCGAACTTTGCCGTGGAGAGTTGATGGACAGCCAACTTTTCACATTGCATAGCTATCTCTTTTCCGTTCGGCGCCTTAAAATGAAGGACTGCTTCCCCAGGAGCCGGCAAAAGATCTATCACCTGCTTCAACAGGAAGGCCTGAACTGCCATACCACCCGAAATGTACCCAATTGTATTCGATCGATCGCTCCACGAACGAAGCGAAATTTCGCTTTTCCATGGCAACTCTGACACAAGACCACCTCTCATAGGAACTAATGCCTTGGGACGTTACTTCAGCCCACAGACACTCCGCCCATCCCAGTCGATCCCAGGAGCCATCTTTACCGAATTGAAACTAAAATACGACACAAGGCAGGATTAATAGCAAATGTTACTATTTTCACAAATATCAATTATTAACCCAAGGCCTTGTTCAAAAGTACAAATCACCCATTATACTCATTTCTTCACAAAAAACCTTGGTGAATCGGACAGCCCTCGTCGGGTCTGGATCTACTCACGGTGGGTTAGTGCTGCAACGACAGGTTGTTGCAGCACTAGGGCCTGTTTTTTAGAAGTGGGTGTGTGGCAGGGCCTGTTCTGGCACCGTGGATGGCGTGCCCGGACGTCATGAACTCTCCGATGCCGAGTGGGCTCTGCTCGCCCCTCTCATGCCCGCCGACCCGCACAAGGGCAAGAAGTGGGCCGACCACCGCCGCATCGTCAACGCCATCCTGTTCCGCGCCCGTACCGGCATCCCCTGGCGGGACCTGCCCGACCGCTACGGCCCCTGGGAGACCGTCGCGGGCCGTCACCGCCGCTGGTCCCTGGACGGCACCTGGCAACGCATCGCCGACCGGCTGCGCATCGACGCCGACAGCGGCGAGGAACTCATCGTCGGCATCGACTCCACCACGGTGCGGGCCCACCAGCACGCCGCCGGAGCGGCGAAAAAGGGGAAACAGCACGGGACGAACCGGACGGGGCCGAGGCCCTGGGCCGCTCCCGGGGCGGGCTGACCACCAAACTCCACCTACTCGCCGACCAGCACCGGCGACCCC